>NZ_JCAQHY010000128.1:0-30484 GCF_059621045.1 Vagococcus sp. WN80Y | reverse complement strand
AGACAAAACTTCAAGGAGGAATACTACGACCTCTATCTGTACGAAATAATCATACCCCTTATGGGGATGAAAAGGAACTATCAGAATAAATCTGATAACCTTATTATACGAGGAGGAATTAAAAATGGCGTTGCTAGAGATAAAGGATTTATCAAAAGTATATCAAGGCCCAGTGCCTTATGAGGCCTTAAAGAAAATTGATTTGAAAGTTCAGGCAGGAGAATTTGTAAGCATTATGGGACCATCTGGAAGTGGAAAAACGACCTTATTAAATATGATTGCGACTCTTGACAAGCCAACGGGTGGCCATGTTTTTATAAATGGTCGTAATCCTCATGAATTATCACATAATCAGTTAGCCGAATTTCGTCGTCGTGAATTAGGCTTTGTTTTTCAAAATTTTAATTTATTGCCAACTTTGACTGTTGAGGAAAATATTATGTTGCCTTTGACATTGGATAATGAAAGTGTGTTGTTGATGGCCGAGAAGGCTCAAGATATTATGGAAGAACTGGATATTTTGAAGTTGAGAGATAAGAGAACGTATGAAATTTCAGGTGGAGAGTCTCAACGTGTTGCGATTGCTCGAGCTGTGATTCACCAGCCATCATTAATTTTGGCAGATGAGCCGACTGGGAATCTTGATTCAAAATCTGCTGGCAATGTCATGGAGTTATTGGAGAAATTTAATAGTAAACGAGATGTTACGACCTTGATGGTTACTCACGATGCTGTCTCTGCTAGCTATTCTCAGCGGGTAGTGTTTATAAAGGATGGCAAATTTTTCAATGAGATTTATTGTGGCGATGATCGGGAGATATTTTATCAAAAAATACTAGATGTTTTAGCTCATTTAGGAGGAACCAATCATGAATTTCAAGCAGCTCGTCTTACGTAACGTATTGCGCAATGGGCGCGCGTATGCTTCTTATTTTTTGAGTAGCCTGTTTTCAGTGATGGTTTTCTTTGTTTTTGCTTTATTGTATTTTCATCCCGATCTTCAAAAAAGCTTAATAGCTGGAGGTGAAACACTGTCATTTTTAGCTAAAATGGGGATTTCTGTGTCACAGGTGTTAATAATTATTATGTCGTTTATTTTTTTGTGGTATACCTTTAGTATTTTTTTGAAAAGCCGCAAACGTGATTTTTCTGTTTACTTGATTTTAGGGATGTCGGAAAAAGACCTTCGTAAGATGATTTTTTTGGAGAATATTATTTTAGGTGCTGGGGCAATAGTGACAGGAATTCTTGTTAGTTTATTCTTTTCAAAGGTGATTTTGTTAATTAGCCAAAATATTTTAGCTTTAGAACAAGGCATGCCATTTTATTTACCGATAAAGCCAATTTTATTGACTGTTTTTGCTTATTCAGTGATTTTTATGTTAATAGCATTGATGACAACTCGACGTATTCAAACAGAGAATTTGGCTGAATTGTCAAAATCAGAAGATAAACCATTGCCACTTCCAAAAGCAAAATGGTATTTGGTTTTAACAGGTGGTATATGCCTTATTGGTGGCTATGGAACAGTTCTATTTTTTGTATTTGGTTATCGGAATGGAATAGTTATCGGAGGGTTGTCACAATTATTAGCGGGCGTCTTATTAACAGTTGCAGGAACTTACTTATTCTTTAATCAGACAAGTATCTACCTTTTAGGCTTTTTAAGAAGACGATCGTTTTTTTTCAAGCGAACTAATATGTTAACAATTAGTAATCTTATCTATCGAATGAAAAGCAATGCGACGATGTATTTCATGATTGCGATTGTTGCTTCGGTTGCTTTTGTTGGAATAGGCACAACAATGGCTGTTGGCGGTACTGATTTTGCGGCCACTCAAGAAAGTAGTTTCGCTTATGTCTACATGGGAAGTGGTTCGGCCTCCGGAGAAACATCTGAGTTTCATAAGGACAATGTCGCTTTCATAAAAGCTAGTATTGAAATGGATGGTTTCAAACCTTATATGGTTGAGGCGTTACCTTTAGGGGTTGAGTATCAGCCACAAGGTTCTAAGGATTTACGGTATATAGAAGTCATCCCTGTGAGTCTATTTAATAACCTTGCTAAAGTAGATAAGCAAGCAGAGTTGGCCTTAACATCTGAAACAAGCATGTTGCTGTTAGCTAATTCTAATGGGTCAGTGAATGAAATTAAGGCTGAGGAGCTTGATAGACAAGAAAGTGAAGGTAAGATTAGTTATCGACTAAGCGGTGAATTTGAGTCGATTTCTTTTAAATATTCCACACGTCGATTTAATATTGCTCATGGTGAGATGGCAGTGGTGAGCGATAGCTTGTATAAAAAAATTCTTAAGGGAAAACAATTGGACTATGCTGAAAAGCCAGGTGAGGGATATGTGGGGGCTCCTGTCTTTATTATTCATTATCCTGAATGGGCAGAAGGGAGTCAATCAGATCGGCAGATTCGTGAGCGATTTAGTGAATTAGAAGAGGCAACAACAAAGAAGCGTGATCAGTTTTTAAGTAAGAATCCAATGTCCGAAGATGAGGAAATTCCAAAAGAGAAGCAAGGAGAGTTTGCTGAAATTATTGATCATGAGTTTTATTATACGTCGATGTACCAAACCTGGCGTAAAACAAAACAAGGAAATGGTCTGATTTTATTGATAAGTGTGCTGTTGGGGGCAGTTTTCTTTACTTTTGCTGCCTGCATTTTATATTTTAGACTTTTTGGAGAGCTAGATAGAGATGGGAAATTCCATCACTCACTTCACCTTTTAGGCGTGTCTCAAAAGGAACGACATAAAATTGCAACCAGAGAAATGTTGGTGATGTATTTTATTCCAATAGTGATGGCGGTGTGTCATTTTACAATAGCAATGATTAGTTTGCGTGTGCTAATTGAATTACCGATTTTTATGTATGTCGCACGGATAATTTTCTTTTATCTGATTTTTCAGTTAGTTTTCTTTATTATTTCACGTTGGCGTTATCTAAAGCATCTTGATGTTAGAGCAGAAGCAACGGAATTGTCTTAGGTAGAGCATAGTCTCTGCCTTTTTTATTGTTCTAAAAAGAAAAGATTGAAGAGTTATCTAAGCCTTTATGAAAATAATGTGATTGTCACGCTGTTGCAATAATTCTAAGGTATGATTGGTGGTAAGAAAAGGTATGTCTATTGAAGAATAGTCAGCTTAAGCAAGAAAAACAGGTTTAAAGGAGCTTGACATGACGAGAGACAAAAATCAAGTTAGAGAGTCTTATTTTGATAATGCAAAATTTATTTTGATTCTTCTCGTAGTATTTAGTCATTTTATACAACCATATATTGGGGATAATGTGCTTTTAGAAGATGTTTATTATTTTGTTTTTACGTTTCATATGCCTGCTTTCGTGATGATTTCAGGGTATTTTACTAAAGGATTTCAACGTTCGGGCTATATCAAAAAATTGATCATGAGTATTTTATTTCCTTATGTCATTTTTGAGCTGATTTATGCCTGTTTCTATTATCTAATTGATGCTAATCGTCAGATAGATATTGATTTAATGAATCCAGAATGGTCCTTATGGTTTCTAATCAGCCTTTTTTGTTGGCATTTAGGCTTGTATTTATTTACTAGGTTGCCAAGCGGTTGGAGTGTGAGTTTGGCGCTAGCTATTAGTTTAATAGTTGGCTATGTTGAGTCAGTTGATCATATCATGAGCTTATCTCGAACGATTGTTTTTTTTCCATTTTTTTTAGTTGGTCACTTTACGACAAAAAAACAGCTTACTTTTATTCAGAATAAGTGTCATAAATGGTTAGGTCTGTGTCTATTTTTCGTTTTAGCGACACTGGTTCAACAAAATTCTATCATGAATAAATACTGGGTTTTTGGTTCTCAACCTTATGATCATTTTCTTGACGACCCGGCATTTGGGTGGGTGGTTCGTTTATATATTTATTGTTTGAGTTTTATAGGGATTTTTGCGTTTCTTATTCTAGTTCCTAGACGGCGTTTTTTCTTTACAAAATGGGGTCAAAATACTATTTTTACCTACCTACTTCATGGATTTATTATTAAGGGATTACGCGCAACAAGCATAGCTGATGCTCAGTTAACCGCGCCGCTATTTCTATTTTTAGTTACGATAAGTTTGCTGACAACAGTGGTTCTTTCAACTAATGTCGTATCTCAGTTGTGTCGACCATTGGTAGGGAAAAAATGATCATTTTTATCAGATGATTAATTGAAAGTTAAGTCTTTTTTAGTATTGGCGTGATGGTGAAAAAGGAGTAGAATAGAGAGGAATAGGATAGAAGGGAAGGGATTTAATGTCTCAAGAGATTCAAGCAGCTCAAATTGCTGCCTATGCAGAAAATTTTACTCGGTGTAAAAAGAATCGAATGGCACAACAAGCAGTGGTTAAAAATGGTATTTTAGCGTCTTCAGAAAATCAAGCATCAGCGGTTTTAAACACACCAATTTTTTCAATTGATTTGGAAACTGGAGATGTGGCGAATCAAAAACAAAGTGGTCGGTGTTGGATGTTTGCAGCTCTAAATACTTTTCGTCATCAAATTGCCACTAACTTCAAGTTAAAGGAGTTTGAATTATCACAAAATTACACGTTTTTCTGGGATAAATTTGAAAAAGCTAATTATTTTTATGAAAATATTATTGCGACTGGAAATGACCCATTAACAAGTCGAAAAGTTGCCTTTTTATTGCAGACACCTCAACAAGACGGTGGTCAATGGGACATGTTGGTTGCTTTGATTCAAAAATATGGGGTTGTTCCGAAGTCAATCATGCCTGAGGCGCATAGTAGTTCAGCTTCTCGTGATTTGAATACTTATTTAAATAAAAAATTGCGTAAAGATGCGGTTGTTTTACGTAAATTAGTCGCAGATAAGGTTAGCGAGTCTGAGCTTGCTGAAAGTAAATCAGAGATGCTGGCGGGGATTTATAAATTATTGGTCACATCTTTAGGCACACCTCCGACTGAGTTTAACTTTGAGTATCGTGATGCTGAGAAAAATTATCATATTGAAAAAGGGCTGACACCTAAAACTTTTTATGATAAGTTCGTAGGGCTTAATCTAAATGATTATGTGAGTGTTATTAACGCGCCAACAGAGGATAAACCATACAATCAGCTCTATACAGTTGAAATGCTTGGCAATGTCGTGGGTGGTAAGGAAGTTCGTCATTTAAATGTTGATATGCCAACCTTTAAAGAATTAGCAATTGCACAATTAAAAGCGGGCGAAGCTGTTTGGTACGGCTGTGATGTCGGTCAATCTTCAACACGTGATTCGGGGATTATGGCAACGGATATTTACGATGTTGACTTGACTCTGGGCGTTGATTTTTCTATGACTAAGGCGGAAAGATTGGATTATGGAGAAAGTCTGATGACTCATGCTATGGTCTTGACTGGTGTTGATTTGGTTGATGGAAAGTCAACTAAATGGAAAGTTGAAAATAGTTGGGGAGAGAAAGTTGGCACAAAAGGTTATTTTGTGATGAGTGATGCGTGGATGGATGAGTATACTTATCAAATTGTTGTCAGAAAAGACTTTTTATCAGAGACGTTGCAAGAAGTCCTGAATGAAGATAGTGTGACTGTTCTTGCGCCGTGGGATCCAATGGGTGCGTTAGCGTAAAAACTAATCTCAAATAGACTATTTTTGTCAAATAAGGTGATTGAAGTTAATGATGTGGAACTGAATGGGGGCGGAGTCTTAACCTTCGTTCAGTTTCTTTGTTATAATATGTTTACAAAGGTGTTTTTATAAATAAATAATGATAACGTATACAATTGGTAGCTAGATTGTGGTACACTGAGATAAGTAGGATTATAATGACTAATTACTTTTTCTTCGAAGTGGCTTAAGTTATAGTTATCAAGTACTTTATTTGAAGTATTTCGACCCGTGAGGAGATGAGATCTTGTAGTATCTCCACTTAATTTTTAATAAAAAAATAGAGTCGTGTCACACGCTGCGTGACAAAAATATGAGAGAACTGATTAAATTATAAGGGTTCGTGTATTTACTTTTGTCCATGTATCCAGGTGTTGTCCACTTGAAATCGTTGGCGCATCGAACAGATGATCAATCTAATATTCACTTTTAAAATGAAATAAAAAAAACGAGTCATGTCACAAGCCACGTGACAAAAATATGAGAGAAACGACTAGATTATAAGGGTACGCGTCTTTATTTTTGTCTATGTATCCAGGAGTTGTCCACTTGAAATCGTTGGCGCATCGAACAGATGATCAATCTAATATTCACTTATAAAATGAAATAAAAAAATAGAGTCGTGTCACAAGCTGCGTGACAAAAATATGAGAGAAACGACTAGATTATAAGGGTACGCGTCTTTATTTTTGTCCATGTATCCAGGTGCTGTCCACTTGAAATCCTTAGCGCATCGAACAGATGATCAATCTAATATTCACTTATAAAATGAAATAAAAAAATAGAGTCGTGTCACACACTGCGTGACAAAAAATATGAGAGAAACGACTAACTCGTAATGTTCCGCTCATTTGTTTTTGTCCATGTAGCTAAGTATTTTATCTCTAATATATCTTGCTGATAGGATTATTTAACGACTTCTTATTTAGTTTAAAGATCAAAGAGAAAAACGAGCATTGTCACACGCTGCGTGACATAACGAGAAAAAGGATGAGTTACTTTGGCAACTTCTTGGTGAATTCAATCAGGAGGTTTTTTTAGGTTGTTACGGCAGTTAGTCATCGTCTTCTAGATATTCTAAAATATCTCCAGGTTGGCAGTCCAAAGCTTTGCAAATAGCATTTAAAGTTGAAAAACGAATTGCACTGACTTTGCCTGTTTTTATTTTGGATAAGTTTACATTGGCGATGCCGACTTTCTCTGACAGATCGTTTAAGGAGATTTTTCGATCGGCCATCATTCGGTCTAAACGTAATATTATTGCCATAATAAGTGCTCCTTTCTACAAGGTTTCATCGACTTCTTGTTGCAATTCTGCGCCATATTTAAAAATCTGACTTAGTGCATAAATCGTAAGGGTGAAGACGATTGAGGACCAACTCAAATAGAAACTGATGTAGGGTGTACTAGAGAGTTGATGAAGTATATAATCAATAATCGATGGCATAAAGGTGTAGACAATCATTAATTTAGAGATAGTTGCAAACGTCTCAACTTGACTTTGGCTAAAGGGCGAGATTCCCTTTTGAATATTAGCAAATATCTGACTAACAAGCCATAAGATTAATGCGATCAGAAGAATGGCAAAGCAGGAGACCAGCCGTTCGATAGTTGTCTCGCTTAGCCATCCCAGATACATGAGATTACGTAGGGGGAGTTGCATCCCAAAACCAGAGCGTTGAATGATAGGAATTGTTATAAAGCTTCCGATTGCGCCTGTTACGATAAGTAGGATAGACGCAATTTTTAATAAATAATTGACCATAGCACTAGAGTTTCGAATTTTTTTAGCAATCATGTTAAGGACTCCTTATTAGTTTATTTAACTTAAATATATCATTGTTTATATGAAAGTCAATATATTTTTAATGTTAAACATTAAAAATGTTATCTTAAAGATAGAGAGGTAGGCTGTAAGAAGATGAACTTTATAAGGAAATCAGTTCGGGGAAATGAACAAAACGAAGATAGTGTAACGGCTACACCGCTATACGGGTTTGTTATTGATGGGGCGAGTGGTCTTTATTCTGAAAAAGTGACCAACTTCTCGAGTGACGCTCAGTGGTTTTCTCACTCGTTGAGTAAGCTGTTGAGTCGTGAGTTAAGTAAGATGGAGTGGAGCATTACTGAGCATGTGGCGCGAGCTTGTGAGCTATTATTAGAAGAATATCAGCAGTTATTAAATGAAAAGGGACTTAGTTTTGATATGGATAAATTGCCAAATTCAACTATTTCGGTTGTCCGTTTTCAGTCGTCTACTAATCAATTGGAGCTATTTCAATTAGGAGATTCCCCAATTTTAGTTGAGCAAAATGACCAATTTACTGTGTATGACGATGATCTACTTGCGATTAGTGATGCTGCTGCTCTAGCTGAAATGTGTAGACTAGCTAAAAAAAGTAGTCTCAACTTGATTGAGGCACGTCTTTTGGTTGCTGAACAACTAAAGGAACATCGTGGCAATCGAAATACATCGAAGGGGTATTGGATTTTAGATCCAACTGGTGAAGGGATAAAAGGGGCTCGATGTCTTACCTTACCACTTGATGAGGTATCTCGTTTGGTTATAATGAGTGATGGGTTATGGGAAGCCTATGATATTTTTGGCCTTTTTTCTGAACCAGAAGAATTATTTGAGCGTATTTTTTCATCAGAAAATTTAGCGGAATTAATTAGTGAATTACGTGTGGCACAGGAGTCTGATCCACTTTTAAATCGCTACCCTCGCTTCAAATTAATGGATGATGCTAGTGTATTGAGATATAAATTTAACAATTGTTAGTTGACGAATGAGAAAATTCGTGATAAAGTATTACAAAGTTCATTAGAATTTAATTAGAACGAAAAAGCTTGGAACAGACCAAGTAGTTATGCATTAGTGTTTTTAGAGAGTCCTTGGAAGCTGAGAAAGGATAGCACATGTATGATGAACACAGCTGGGAGCTATTTTTCCGAATAAAAGTAGGATTGATCGGTATGCTCGTTATCGCATAAGTCTGTTTAGACTTTCTGAGGTAGTTGTCGCAAGGCTACTACAAACAGGGGTGGAACCACGTGATTACTTAATCTCGTCCTCTTAGCATGTATTATAATGCTAAGAGGACTTTTTTTGTTGAAAATAAGGCGTAATCTTTGGATACGTAGAATGGTGTGGATGATAAATGATCGTAATAGTGACTGAACAAAATGATGAGGCAACAGAACTAGCAAAGTTTTTATTAGCTCAAGGTGAACAGGTGGAGATTAGCATTCAAGAGGATAGTGTTAGAGCAAGTGATTGTCTAATACTTCCCAATAGCTCTAGCTATGCTGAGGCAATGGAGCTATTGCAAGAAAGGAATCTGATTTCAGCAATTAAGGAGCACGCAAAAGCTGGGAAGCCTCTTTTAGGAATAGGCATAGGGATGCATCTATTGTTTGAAGGGTTAATGGACAATGGTTTTATTTCTGGATTAGCTGTTTTAGAGGGACTCAGCGAATTATTGCCACAGGACGAAGCTTATCCACTTCCTCATCGGGGTGAAGGACGTTTAATCGGGGTCGACGAAGAACTGGCGCTAACGCAAGGACTAGCCAATCAGTTAGTTGTCTACGATCATTGTCTGACCGTTGATTGTGAGTTAGAGGTAATTAAAGCGCTAGGTCAATACAGTGTCAAGTTTCCAGCAATTATTCAAAAAGATGCCATTGTTGGTATTCAATTTTTACCAGAATTAAGCGTAGGTGGCCAACAGGCATTAATTAATTTTATAAATTATTAGAGGCATGAAAGGAAGTTTTGTTGATGGATTTAGCAATAAAAGTATTTCCGGCATTATTAGTAGGGTTAAAAACCACATTATCATTATTTGGCTGGACATTAATTTTGTCATTGCCACTTGGATTTATCGTTGGGTTAGGTGCTACAAGCCGATTTAAGCCGATTCGTTGGTTAATTGGTATGTATACATGGGTGATTCGAGGCACCCCGTTATTGCTTCAAATGTTCTTTATTTTTTATGGGTTACCGCTATTAAATGAAGGATGGGTACTCGATCGTTTTCCAGCTGCTTTAATTGCATTCATTATTAATTACACAGCCTATTACGCTGAAATTTTTCGTGGTGGGATTCAAGCGATTCCCCAAGGGCAGTATGAAGGGGCAAAGGTCCTTGGCTTAAGTAAATTTCAAACGATTATTACGATTGTTTTCCCACAGGTTTTTAAAATTATTTTACCATCAATTGGCAATGAAATTGTGACTTTAGTCAAGGATACGTCACTTGTATACGCAGTTGGCTTGAGTGATGTGATGAAGGCGGGAAAGGCTGCTTTACAGAGAGAAGTAAGCATCGTGCCATTAATTGAAGTGGCGATCTTTTATCTCGTTTTGACAGGTATTGTAACAGTTTTACTGAAGTTGATTGAAAAGCGTGTTAATTATTATCAATAGAAAGGTGTGAGCGGCATGTTAACGATTAATGAACTTAGCAAAAGTTTTGGAGAGAAACAAATCTTGACTAAGATGTCTCTTAGTTTGCCAGAGGGGCAAATTATGGCGATTGTTGGCCCTTCTGGTGGTGGTAAAACGACTCTTTTACGGTGCATTTGTGGCTTGGAGGAGATGGATAGTGGGCAGATTCTAATTGATGGGGAAGTCATTGATCCAACTGCTCATCAATCAGGGAAAAATCGGATTGGGATTGTCTTTCAAGATTTCAATTTATTCCCGCATTTATCAATTTTAGATAATTTAATTTTGGCGCCAGTTAAGGTGTTGAAATTGAGCAAGGCTGAGGCGAAAGAGCAAGCTCAGAAAATCTTAGATATTTTAGAATTAAGTGATAAAGGTGCTAGCTATCCTTTTGAGCTATCAGGAGGGCAAAAACAGCGAGTAGCGATTGCTAGAGCGTTGTTAATGGATCCAAAGGTATTGTGTTACGATGAGCCAACAAGTGCGTTAGACCCGGGATTAAGGGATAATGTGGCAGAGAATATTTTAAAGTTGAAAAAAGAAGGGGTGACTCAAATTATTGTGACCCATGATCATGAATTTGCTAAGAAGGTAGCAGATCAATTAGTAGAAGTAGAATCTATCAAATAAATGTGAGGATGAGTATGATGAAAAAAACAGTAGCGGGATTAATGGTTGTCGGGGCAGTTTTAGTAGGGTTAAGTGGCTGTGGCACAAAAAAAGATCAGGGGGCTGATAAGGCGACTGATTGGGAGAAGATCGAAAAGGCTGGCAAGATTGTCGTGGGGGTGGATGACACCTTTGTACCAATGGGCTTCAGGGATGAAAAAGATGAGTTAGTTGGCTTTGATATTGATTTAGCTAAAGCTGTAGCGGAAGAACTTGGTGTGGAGGCAGAGATTCAGCCAATTGAATGGTCAATGAAAGAAACTGAATTAAAGAACGGGACGATCGATTTGATTTGGAATGGGTATACGGTGACTGATGAGCGTAAAAAGAAGGTCGCGTTTACTAAGCCTTATTTGAAAAATGAGCAAGTGATTGTGACATTGAAGAAAAACAATATCAAGGATTATAAAGATTTGACGGATAAAGTAATTGGTGCTCAAGAAGGATCAAGCGGTGAAGCTAATCTGAATGAACAGCCTGAATTATTACTTGATTTTGTTAAGGATAATGAAGCGGTGCTGTATCCAACCTTTGTTGAGACATTTTTGGATTTGAATAATGGGCGTCTCGATGGATTTATTATTGACAGCGTCTTTGCTGAGTACTATATATCTAAAGAAGACGATCCTGACAAGTATGTGATTCTGCCGAGTAAATTTGGTGAAGAAGATTATGCTGTAGGGGTTCGCAAAGAAGACAAAGAGACCTTGGATAAAGTGAATGGCGCGATTAAGGCTTTAGCTGACCAAGGAAAAACGCAAGAAATTAGTATGAAATGGTTTGATGAGGACAAAGTATTAGCACAATAGAAATTAGCAGGTAAAGGAGGGTGAGACAAAAAGTCTCGCCCTCGTTGTTTTCACGTATGTTATGTGACAAACGCGCTCCAAAATTCTGCTCACTGCGTCTTACTATGCTTCGCTTCATTGTCCTAAACTTCTAAGCAACTAAAGTTGCAAGCCATCATTCTTTGGGCTTTAGCCCCTAGAAATGAGGGACATCGAAGAGAGTTAAGGGATCGAAGTTTAGAGCAAAACGACTTTATGTCCTGGCTTCTCTTTTATGGAATTTGGTAGGTTCAAGCGATAATGCTAGGCTATTTCTTAATTCTTCTCTAAAAGAAATGACTTTAGACGAAATTTATTTTATCTTTATCACGCTTTCGTGTATAATGATGGAAGTTATGACTTAGTTTAGATAATGTAGTTAGGAGGTTTCATTTTGGGTAATAACAACCATTTCGACCAAGATGAAAAAAAACATCAAAATAATCAAACTGATGACTCTCGTTCAGTAGAAGAACCTAGTCTGCGTGAACGCGTGTTAGAATCAATAAAGCAGTCTAATGAGGGTGGCGTAGAGGGACAGTCCCCAATTAGTGTGGAACGTAACGATACTTCTGAAATGAAAAAGCCTTCTCAAGAGGAAGAGGTTACGAGAGAAGAGACAGTGATTCCTGATAATGAACCGTTACAGGCGGCAATTGAAACAGAAAAAGAAGGTGAGGAGTTAAATCACGTGGCCCAAAAACCAGAGTTAAGTTCTCGCCAGAGAGAAAGTCGTCGTCGTAAGGATGAGCGCCAAAAAGAAAGTTCAATGGTTAAAAAGATTGTTATTATTGTCGTTATTTCATTGATTTTGATGTTAGCGGCTTTAGGCTTCTCTTTTTATCGCTATTTCCAAGCAGGATTAGAGCCCTTGGATTCTAAAAATAATAAGATGATTCAAGTTGAAATTCCAAATGGGACTAGTAATAAAGGCATCGGTGGAATTTTGGAAAAAAGCAAGGTTATTAAGAGTGGCTTGGTCTTCACCTATTATGTCAAAACCAATAATCTAACTGATTTTAAAAGTGGTTTTTATCAAATGGCACCAAACATGACATTAGATGAAATAGGTCAGTTATTAAAGCAAGGTGGGACAGATGAACCGGTGGCTTTAGCTGATGCTCAGATCACGGTACCGGAAGGGTATTCGGTGGATCAGATTGGCGATATTTTTGCTGAGAAAACCAAGGTAACAAAGGAAGAATTCTTAGCAGTAGTGAAAGATGAGGCGTTCTTTAATGGCCTAGTCGAGAAGTACCCAGAGTTGCTTGCAAGTGTTAAGGATGCGAAAGATGTTCGTTACCGCCTAGAGGGGTATTTGTTCCCTGCTACGTATAATTACTACAAGGATACGAAGGTTGAGGATATTTTAACTCAGATGGTCGATAAGACAAATACAATTATGGACTCTAAAAAAGAGTTGATTTCTAATAGTGGGTTGACCAATCAACAGATTCTTACTCTAGCTTCTCTGGTTGAAAAAGAGGGTGTGGAAGAAAGTGATCGTCGTAAGATTGCCCAAGTCTTCTTTAATCGGATTGAGCAAGAGATGCCATTACAATCAGATATTTCTATCTTATATGCGTTGCAAGAGCATAAGGTTCACCTCTCAAATAAGGATACGCAAGTAGAGTCGCCTTATAACTTGTATACCAATAAAGGCTATGGTCCGGGACCGTTTAACAATCCTGGGGAACAAGCGATTGATGCTGTTTTGACACCAGAGCCGAATGACTATATTTATTTCTTAGCGGATATTACGACAGGTAAGGTTTATTTTGCTAATACCTATGAAGAGCATTTGAAATTGAAGGAAGAATATATTGATAATTTAGAAAAATAGGGATTGAATTGATTTCTGCATGACTTTTATTGCTAAAGTTGTGCAGATTTTTAGGACTCAAAATGAGATTGACTGGATTAATCTCTATACAATAAAGAATAAAAAACGCTTTTACTATTTACAATTTTTAAAAGTCGTGGTAATCTTTGATGTATAAAATTATGAAGCTTTTCCAGATAGCTTTCTGGGAAAGCTATTCATTTTACATTAAACAGGTAATTTAAAGGAGCAGAAGCGAGCATGGTAGAAAAAGTATACCCAATGACTATTGAGGGTAAGGAAAAACTAGAACAAGAATTAGAAGAGTTAAAAACAGTTAAGCGAAAAGAAATTGTGGAACGGATTAAGATCGCCCGTAGTTTTGGTGATTTATCTGAGAACTCGGAATATGAATCAGCAAAAGATGAGCAAGCTTTCACTGAGGGACGTATTACAACTTTAGAAAATATGATTCGCTTTGCGCAAATTATTGATAATAACGGGACAGACAATGACGAGGTGTCATTGGGTAGAACGGTTACGTTTATTGAGTTGCCGGATGGCGAGGAAGAAGAGTACACAATTGTTGGTAGTGCAGAAGCTGATCCAATGTCAGGTAAAATTTCAAACGACTCACCGATTGCTAAGGCATTAATTGGTAAACGCTTGGATGAAAAGGTAACGATTAACACGCCTGGTGGAGACATGGAAGTCAAGATTGTGAAAGTATCATAACATACTATTAAAAAGGCTAGGACGAATAAAAAGTCCTAGCCTTCTTGTTTTTTTAAGTTGCTAGACGAGGTTGGTGGCGATATTTTTATAAAAGCTGTTAATCCTACTTAAAAACAGTAGCATTTTTGCTGAGAGTTCGGTATGATTTTAAAGAGAGCAATGAGCTCCAAAAGCTTATTAGGACAATGAACTTATCTCAGACTAAAGTCGTAGTTCATAGTCCATCTAAAGCAACTCCCGAAGACGCTGATTCATCGGTATAATGGAGGGAGAAATTAATTTAAGATTGGAGCGAATACTATGAGAAGCTCATGGAAATTCTTTATTGTGGTTGAAGCATTATTATTAATATTAACAGCTTACCAGCTGATTCAAAATCCTGGCGCTATTGCTCTTGTGCTTTTTGCATTGGTAAATTTAGTTTATGCACTTAAACGAGCAGTCAAAACGTCCTTTAATCAATTCCAGATGATAGTGAGTGTAGCAGTCATCATTTTGTGTCTACTGATTAGCAGTCCTGTTATTTGGATTATGATGGTTTTTGCAGTCATTTTTATTGGGTTAAAAGGGGTGGAAGTATCAGGCGTCGCCTTGTTTGATGGTGCACCTTGGAGCAAGAAACACATGGTGATGGTAGAAACTGCGGAGAGTGATCCGAAGAATGGTCGCCGTTTTAAACGTCCTTGGATTGGCAACCAACGTATTGGTAGCAATGTTTATGAGTGGGATGATATTAACTTTACGATTATTTCAGGTGATACAATCATTGATTTAGGAAATACACTTTTGCCGAAGACTGATAATGTGATCATGATTCGCAAAGGCTTCGGACGGACTCGGGTACTGGTGCCTGTTGGTATTGGGATTGTTTTAGAGCATTCGACGTTATTGGGAAATGTTATTTTTGAAGATGATTTTTTCCGTGTTAAAAATGAGTCTTTAAAGATTTATAGCGATGATTACGATGATAATAATCGACGGCTAAAAATTGTCACAAGTACTCTTATGGGCGATGTTGAGGTGATTCGTATATGATGGCTAAATTAACACGCCCTTTATTGTTTCTCTATTCGTTTATCTTTACAAATATTATTTTGGTCTTAACCCTTTACGCTTATTTTTATGCGCAAAGAAAACAAAAATGGTTTTTGGAATTGATTGAAGCGAAGATTTTTCATATTCCGTTTATTGTTTATATTCTGGTCATTTCATTGACTGTTAGTTTTATTGTCATTTTGACTGTTTATTTTGTTAGAAGAGCTCAGTATGGTAAAATTGAGGAAAAGGTTAGGCTACTAGCGACAGGTAATTATGATAGCAACTTGTTTTTAAAAGGGATTCGCGGATCAGAAGATGATCCTTACATTACTGATATTGACAAGGATTTGACTAAAATTCATGATAACATGCGGACGATGTCGAAAGAACTACAAGTGTTGACAAGTCGCCCGCAAATGGTCGATGGTGAATCGAAGGAAGAGATTCTTCGAGAAGAACGGCACCGCTTGGCTCGCGAGCTTCATGATTCTGTTAGTCAACAATTGTTTGCTGCTGCGATGATGCTCTCGGCTTTGCAAGAAGAGGCGGTAAAAAAGGACTCCTCAGCTGCGTTCCAAAAGCAGTTGAATATGGTTGGTTCGATTATAAATGCCTCACAGTCAGAAATGAGAGCGTTGTTGCTTCACTTACGCCCGATTACTCTTGAAGGAAAAACATTGCAAAAAGGGATTGAGCAATTATTACGTGAGCTACAAACAAAAATTCAAATTGATATGATGTGGGAAATTCAAGATGTTACTTTGCCTAGTGGGGTTGAGGATCATTTATTTAGAATTGTTCAGGAGCTACTTTCTAACACGCTACGTCATGCTAAAGCAAGTTCGTTGGAAGTATTTTTAAAGCGTGTCGATCAAAATATGATGTTGCGAATGATTGATGATGGTGTTGGCTTTGATGTGGACGAAGGCCGAGTTGGTAGTTATGGTCTAAATAATATCAGAGAGCGTGTGACTGGTATGGGGGGAACCTGTAAAATTATCAGTTTTAAAGGCAAAGGAACTAGTGTTGAAATTCGTGTACCAGTTTTAACTATCACGGATGAATCAAACGAGACGATTACTGCTAATACTTTATTAGAGGCAGCAGAGGACTAACTTGACGGTTATATGGAACGAAACGATAGAAGGAGAGTGTAAAGCGTGATAAAAGTATTACTTGTAGACGACCATGAAATGGTGCGTTTGGGTGTATCTTCTTATTTGTCGATTCAAGATGACATTGAGGTAATTGGAGAAGCTGAAAATGGTCAAATTGGTTATGAGAAGGCATTAGAGTTGAAGCCGGACATTATTTTAATGGATTTAGTCATGGATGTCATGGATGGAATAGAGTCAACTAAAGCTATTTTAACTGATTGGAAAGAAGCGAAAATTATCATTGTGACAAGTTTTATTGATGATGAGAAGGTTTATCCAGCAATCGAGGCTGGAGCAGCTGGTTATTTATTAAAGACATCAACAGCTGGAGAGATTGCTAATGCAATTCGCGCCACTTTTCGCGGTGAAACAGTTCTAGAACCAGAAGTGACTGGAAAAATGATGGAGCGTATGACACGCAAAAATGAACCTGTTCTACATGAAGATTTGACAAACCGAGAGCACGAAATCTTATTGTTGATCTCAGAAGGCAAGAGTAATCAAGAGATTGCTGACGAATTATTTATCACGTTGAAAACAGTTAAAACTCATGTGTCTAATATTCTTTCGAAATTAGATGTTGAGGACCGAACTCAAGCGGCAATTTATGCGTTCAAGCACGGGATTGTTAGTTAGTCATTAATTAGAATAGGCAGAATGGAGCAAGTAAATGAAACAAAATTTTGCAATTATTGGTTTGGGTCGTTTTGGCGGTAGCTTGTGCCAGACGCTTATTGAGTCGGGGCAAGAGGTTTTGGCCATCGATAGGGATGAGGATCGAATTAATGAGTATATGAATATTGCGACTCACGCAGTTGTTGCGAATGCGATTGATGAAATGACCCTACGTTCACTTGGCTTGCGTAATTTTGATCATGTGATTATAGCAATCGGTGAGGATATTCAAGCAAGTATTTTAGTGACGTTGATGGCGAAAGAGATGGGTGTTCCCAATGTAACCGCTAAGGCGCAAAATGAGTATCATGCCAAGGTTCTTTATAAAATTGGGGCGGACCGAGTGGTTCATCCTGAGCGTGATATGGGAATCAAAGTCGCTCATAATTTGGTTTCAAAAAATATTTTGGATTATTTGGAGCTTTCTGATGAGTACTCATTGGCAGAAGTGAAAGTAACTAATCCTAAGTTTTTTGACAAGAATTTGATGGAGTTAAACTTTCGTCAAAAGTTTGGTTTGAATATTGTGGCGATTAGGCGTGGCGAACGGTTAATCATCTCACCATTGGCTGAGGAGCTAGTATTAAAAAATGATTGCCTGCTTTTAATTGGTGCTGATGAAGATGTTGATCGCTTAGATGCGAAGATGCAGTAATGAGTGTGAGAGCAAAATACCCGATTATTTGACCGGTCTATGCTAAAATAGGTATAGACAAAAAAGGAAGGCGGGTTATTTCATGAAAATTACAGTTTCTCCACAAGCGCAAAAATGGTTTACAGAGGAATTAGAGCTAGAAGCTGGCGATAATGTCCGTTTCTTTGGGAAATATGGTGGTTCAACTAATGCTCATGCCGGTTTCACAACTGGGATGGAAGTTGCTGAGCCTCATCGTAGCTTATTAGGTAATGTGGTCGAGGGTGACATTAATTATTTTGCTGAAGAGTCTGATGATTGGTTTTTTCATGGGTTTGATTTAGCTGTAGATTATGATGAGAAAAAAGACGAACCAATTTATTTTTATGAAGAGGTATAAAAAAAGCTAGAGCAGATAATTACTATGCTTTGGGTAATGGGTGAGACAAAACAAGGGTGAGACAAAAGTCTCACCCTTGTTTTTTACTTATTTAGTATCCTTGATCTAATTTAACGTGATTTCGACTTAGTTGCCCATCTTTTAGGTATTGAGTGAGATTGTCAGAAAAAATGTCGAAAAAGCGACGATTGTACTGAGTGGTTTTGCCAGAAATATGTGGAGTAATTAAGACATTATCTAACTGCCATAGTGGGTTGTCTAGAGGTAATGGTTCTTCCTCAAAGACATCAATACCCGCAAAACTAATTTTGCCTGATTGACATGCAGTGATGAGGTCTGATGTATTAACTGAAGGACCTCGGCCAACATTGATAAAAACGACTCCGTCTTTCATTGCTTTGAAGCGATTTTTATCATAGAAATGGTAAGTATCAGGAGTCAGTGGTAAGATGTTTACAATGTTGTCCATTTTTGGTAAAAGTTGGTCAATGTCAGATTGAGGATAGGTTTTAATGAAATTTTCTAAAGCATAGCCTGAGCGATTGATACCATAGACATTCATTCCAAAAGCTTGAGCGATTTTCGCTAATTGACGGCCAATTGAACCTGTTCCGACAATTAAAAGTGATTGACCATTTAATTCAAAAGCGGAGATTTGACTGTTCCAACTCTTTTTTTCTTGATTTCTTATGGCGGTTTGTAAACCGCGATTGTGAGCTAGTAGCATCCCAATAACTGTTTCTGTAATGGGAATGCCGTGAACACCACTTGCATTGGACAAGAGGATGTTTTTTTCTTTTAGCTTGTCTAGAGGGAGATCGTCAACACCGGCGGAATAAACCTGCACCCATTTCAATCGACTGGTAGGCGAATTAAGAATTTGATTGCCTAGATCAGCTTGCCAACTGACAATGATTTCAACGTCATCTAAGTCAATGGAAGAGGCATCCTCAGCCATAACAAGCTGGTAGGATGGAGTAAGTGTTTTTAGTGAGTGTAATTGTTCGTCGGTTAGGTGTCGCATTAATAAAATAATTGGGTGACTCATAAAATTCCTCCTTATGTGAGAGAGTGTGTCTCATATTTTATCCTTGAGTTTATTGTAACAAAAAGAATGAGAAGATTGAAATAATCGACTTCGTTCAGTAAAAAAGTCAGCTAGTTTAAGACTAGCTGACTTAGGGACTTATTGTTTTGGACCTATTTCAGGTAAGGTGGGTCTAATAGCTTTCACATAAATGAAAAATGTGAGGGCCATCAAAATAAAATTAGCGTTAAAACTTGGGGTTAAAATCATCAGTATGGCGGTTAAGATAACTGGAACTGTAGCCGCTAAAGTGACGATTTTAAAGGTTTCAGAGAATCGTAGTTGACCACGACGCATACGGACAAAAATATTGGCCATTAAACTAATCATAATAAGTGTGAGTAAAAAATCAAAAACTATTGGTAGAAAGGCAACAAAAAATGAGATGCCAATCAATCGGCTGACATTGCGTGAAGATTGAGCAATAGTTCTGAGAGATTCTTTGGTTAACAAGCGGCTGTCTACATTTTTATATGGGAGTTCCATTAAGGTTCTCGGTATAATTGACGTTAACAGATTATCATCTGTTATAGCGAAAACAAAGTCATCCTTTAATAAACCAATACCAATAACATTGCCTATTAAGTCATTTTGAATATCGCTTGCTTGTCTCTTACCATCAGGATCGAAAGTGAAGATCAGATAGTCAGTTTGATAAATAAAGCCTGCGTCTTTTTTTTCAGTCGTTAGTTGGTTATTAGTGACGTCAAATTCAGGCAATTGGTCAGTAATAGCTCGTAGGTCTTGTTGGACGGTTCCGACTACTTTGACAATTTCGATGCCAACTGGGATAAATAAAATGAGGCTCAGAAATAGAAGGTAAAGAAAAATTTTCGGAAATGATTTGTTTTTTGCAGTAAACAGACTTTGAGGGTGTTTAAAGGCATTAATGAATAATTGAAATAAACTCATGAGGTCTCCTTTTATGGGCGCGGCCCGTTGATTTAGCTTTAAATGTAAGTGCAAACGTGTTCTTACCTCGTCATTGTAAGCTTTTTAGAGAAGAAATACAAGAATATCTAAGCGATTAAAAAAAGTAAGCATTTTCTTTGATAATGGGTTTGAATAATGATACAGTTAGATTGTTGAGAATACAACACAGACTATTTATTGGAGGTTTTAGAATGACTTATACTTTACCAGAATTACCTTATGCATACGATGCTTTAGAGCCGCATATTGATGTGGAAACAATGCACTTGCATCATGATAAGCATCACAACACATATGTAACTAACTTGAATGCAGCGATTGAAAAACATCCTGAATTAGGAAGCAAATCAGTTGAAGAATTAGTAGCAGATTTAGCTAATGTTCCTGCGGATATTCGCACAGCTGTTCAAAACAATGGTGGCGGACATGCTAACCATACTTTCTTCTGGGAAATCATGGCTCCTAATGCTGGTGGCGAACCAACAGGTGAAGTCAAATCAGCTATTGATGAAGCTTTCGGTAGTTTCGAAGCCTTTAAAGAGCAGTTTGCAGCAGCAGCTACTGGCCGCTTTGGTTCTGGTTGGGCTTGGTTAGTCGTTAATAATGGCAAAGTTGAAATTACGTCAACAGCCAACCAAGATTCTCCATTAACAGATGGTAAAACGCCTATCTTAGGGTTAGATGTTTGGGAGCATGCTTACTATAAAAAATATAGCAACGTTCGTCCTGATTATATCAAAGCTTTTTGGAATGTTGTTAACTGGGATGAAGTTAATAAACGTTTGGCAGCAGCAAAATAAATCAGATTTAAGTGTAACTCTAGAAGATTCTTCTAGAGTTTTTTTAATACCCCCAATTTGATAAAAAAGAGACTAGCTAATTGATTTATACTTTGAGAGGCAAGAAATACAATTAAATTCCTGTAAAAGTATGGTCAATGCTATTAAAAAAGAGACAAATTGTGCTATAATAAGTGAATTAGATAGGAGGGCCTAACATGGAGACAGAAATCTCAAAAAAGTTCGCGATTGACGTTTTGGATCAAGATGCGAAAAAGATTAGACAATTAATTAGCAACCAGCGCAATCACCTATGTATCGCTCAATGTAAAGCTTTTGAGGAAGTGGTGGATACGCAAATGTACGGCTTTTCTAGGCAAGTCGACTACGCAGTTCGTCTTGGCATCATGAGCTCAAAAGAAGGACATAAAATTTTAGCTGAGCTTGAACAAGAATTAAACCAAGTTTATAATGATGTATACGATGAACAAAAGGAAAGTAATGCGGAGTAGGAGGTCAGAAAAAATTGGCCAAGAAAGCTAAAAAAATATTTTACATGGATTATGGGATATTAATCCCTTATTTAATATTATCAGTAACAGGTGTGATCATGTCTTATAGCGCGAGTTCTTATCGTTTAATGAACGAAAACCCACCTAAAGCACCATACATTGACGGCGTAAAGCAAGCCGCCTTTTTATTTATTAGTCTGATTGCCATTGCGTTGATTTATAAAATGAAAACAAAGGTGTATCAAAATAAACAGTTTATTATGGTCGGTATCACAGTTATTGGCTCACTCTTATTTTTAACACGACTGATTGGGACAGAAATTAATGGTGCCTACGGTTGGTTATATATTGGGTCAATTGGGATTCAACCAGCTGAGTTTTTAAAGATAATGATTATTTGGTATTTGGCGTATATTTTTGCTAGGCGTCAAGAAGGGATCGTCAAGGATTTTAAAGAGGCAACCTTAAAACCACTTCTTTTAGTAGGCGTATTAATTGGCCTAGTTTTAATCCAACCAGATACAGGCGGCGCAGCAATTTTAGTTTTGATTACGATTGTCATGGTGCTTGCTAGTGGCATTAGCTATGTGTATTCCTTAGCAATTGGCGGTGGTGGGATTGCATTAAGTGTCATTGGGATTGAGATTATCAAGCTCATACCTAAAAGCTGGTATCCAAAAAGCTTTAGTCATGTTTATGGACGCTTTGCGGCATTTAAAAATCCTTTCGACTATGTCTACGGGGATGGCCATCAAATGGTCAATTCTTATTATGCAATTTATCATGGTGGATGGTTTGGCCAAGGTCTAGGTAATAGTATCCAGAAAAAAGGCTTTTTACCAGAGGCACATTCAGATTTTATGTTTTCAATAATTATTGAAGAATTAGGCTTAATTGTAGCGATTCTTTTGTTACTCTTAGTCTTATTTTTAATCTTGCGAATTATAATGGTGGGGATTCGTGCGTCAACCCCTTTTAATTCCTTGATGTGTATCGGAATCGGTGGCATGCTACTGATTCAAACATTTGTTAACGTTGGTGGGATTACCGGGATTATTCCACTAACAGGTGTAACCTTTCCTTTCTTGAGTCAGGGAGGTTCGAGTTTGTTAACTCTATCTATCAGCATTGGATTTGTTTTAAATATCCGTGCAGATGAATTGCGCAAACGGCACCAGCTTCAGCTAGAAAAGAAGGCTGAATTGGTCCAGTTGCCGATTGATTAATGTAAATGAAGAAAAGGTGGGAACTAGTATGGAAAAAGTTTTAGTAGCAAATCGTGGCGAAATTGCCATTCGTGTTTTTCGTGCGTGTACAGAATTAAATATTCGCACAGTCGGAATCTATGCCGAAGAAGATGAAGGGTCAATGCACCGCTTTAAAGCTGATGAGGCCTATCAAGTTGGTAAAGGAAAAAAACCAATTGATGCTTATTTAGATATTGAAGGGATTTTGGAAATAGCAAAGGAATCGGGAGCCGATGCTATTCACCCTGGTTATGGTTTTTTATCTGAGAATTTACAATTTGCAAAACGTTGTGAAGAAGAGGGGATTATTTTTATCGGCCCATCTACTCACCATTTAGATATTTTTGGTGATAAAATTAAAGCCAAAGAAGCTGCTATTGCTGCTGGGATTTCTTCAATTCCAGGAACTGATGGGCCAGTTGACTCTGTTGATGATGTGTTAGCGTTTGGTGCTGAGTATGGCTACCCTGTGATGATTAAAGCGGCCTTAGGTGGCGGCGGTCGCGGCATGCGTGTCGCTCATAATGCTGATGAAGCAAAAGATGGCTACGAGCGTGCGAAAAGTGAAGCTAAAGCGGCTTTTGGTAGTGATGAGGTTTATGTAGAGAAGTACATTTCAAACCCGAAACATATCGAGGTTCAAATTTTAGGGGATACACACGGCAATGTGATTCATTTATTTGAGCGCGATTGTTCGGTTCAACGTCGCCATCAAAAAGTAGTAGAAGTTGCCCCATGTGTGGCAATGTCTGACGCGTTCCGTGAACGAATTTGTGGCGCAGCTGTGCAGTTGATGAAGCATGTTGGTTATGTTAATGCTGGAACGGTTGAGTTTTTAGTTGAAGGCGATAATTTTTATTTTATCGAAGTCAATCCTCGTGTCCAAGTCGAGCATACAATTACGGAATTAGTTACGGATATTGATATCGTGGTGAGTCAAATCTTAATTGCTGATGGTCAAGATTTACATAAAGAGATTATGATTCCAGAACAGAAAGACATTCAGTTAAGAGGGACGGCTATTCAATGTCGGATCACCACTGAAGATCCTCTAAATGACTTTATGCCTGATACAGGTACGATTGATACCTACCGTTCACCAGGTGGTCTAGGCGTTCGTTTAGATATTGGCAATGCTTATGTAGGCTCAAGTGTCACACCTTATTTTGATTCGTTATTAGTTAAGGTCTGTACGTTTGGAACTGATTTTGAGAAAAGTGTTAACCGTATGAACCGCGCGCTTAAAGAGTTTCGGATTCGTGGCGTTAAAACGAATGTTGCGTTCTTATTTAATGTTATCAATCATCCACGCTTTAAATCTGGTCAAGCAGAAACGACGTTTATCGACAATACGCCTGAGCTATTTGATTTTCCAGAGTTGCGCGATGCAGGGAATAAAACTCTGAAATATATTGGTGAAGTAACGGTCAATGGCTTTCCAGGTGTTGGCAAAGAAGTGAAGCAATTTTTTGATAAGCCTAAAGTACCAAAAAATCTTGTCAAAAAAGAACTGATAACAGCTAAAAATATCCTTGATTCTGAGGGGGCTGACGGTGTTGTAAAATGGATCGATCGTCAAGAGAATGTTTTATTGACTGATACTACTTTCCGTGATGCTCATCAAAGTTTATTGGCGACACGTGTCAGAACTCGTGATATTAATAAAATTGCTCGTTATACAGAAGAGGCTATTCCAGAGTTGTTTTCTAGTGAAATGTGGGGAGGCGCAACCTTTGATGTTGCCTATCGCTTCTTAAATGAAGACCCTTGGGTTAGATTACGTAAGCTACGTGAAAAAATGCCGAATACACTTTTTCAAATGTTGTTCCGTGGCTCAAATGCAGTTGGTTACCAAAATTATTCTGATAATGTTATAGAAGAATTTATTAAGGAATCGGCGCGCCAAGGGATTGATGTTTTTCGGATATTTGACAGTTTAAACTGGATTCCACAAATGGAAAAGAGTATTCAATATGTTCGCGATACTGGTAAAATTGCCGAAGCAGCTATTTGTTACACTGGAGATATCAATGATCCTAGCCGAGCAAAATACAACGTGCAGTACTATAAAGATATGGCGCTTGAGTTGCAAAGTTTAGGAGCTCATATTATTGCAATTAAAGATATGGCGGGCTTACTAAAACCACAAGCGGCTTATCGATTGATTAGTGAGTTAAAGGCTAGTGTGGATGTTCCGATTCATTTGCACACACATGATACGAGTGGGAATGGCATTATCACCTATTCTGCGGCGACTAAAGCTGGTGTGGACATTGTGGATGTGGCAATCAGCTCGATGAGTAGTTCAACGAGTCAGCCTAGTATGAGTAGTTTGTACTATGCCTTAGTTAACGGAGAGCGGACACCTGATATCAATATTGATAATGTACAAAAATTAAATCATTATTGGGAAAGTGTGCGTTACTTCTATCATTCATTTGAAAATGGGATTAGTGCACCTCAAACAGAGGTTTATGCTCATGAAATGCCGGGTGGACAGTATTCTAACTTGCAACAACAAGCAAAAGCCGTTGGTTTAGGCGAACAATGGGACGATGTTAAGAAAATGTATGCGACAGTTAACCAAATGTTTGGTGATATTGTTAAAGTAACTCCTTCGTCGAAAGTGGTCGGGGACATGGCGTTATTTATGGTTCAAAATGAACTGACTGAAGAGGATGTTTACGAAAAAGGCGATACGCTAAATTTCCCAGAATCAGTTGTCGGCTTGTTTAAAGGTGATTTGGGACAACCAACAGGTGGCTTCCCAGAGAAGTTGAAAGAGCTTGTTTTAAAAGGGAAGCCTTCAATTGAAGTTCGCCCTGGATCATTGGCAACTCCAGTTGATTTTGCTCAAGTAAGAGCCGAATTGGCAGAGTTAATCGGAACAGAGCCAAGTCATGAAGATGTGTTGAGTTATTTAATGTACCCCCAAGTCTTTTTAGACTATACTAAGATGCACAATGAGTTTGGCAATGTAACATTACTAGATACACCAACTTTCTTTTATGGTATGCGTCCAAATGAGACAATTCACTTAGAGATTGAAAAAGGCAAAACCTTGATTATTACCCTTGATCAAATTGGTGAGCCGAACCTTGAAGGAAAACGGATTTTATTCTTTACCTTTAATGGTCAGCGTCGTGAAATTGTGGTTAAAGATAGCAACATTAAATCTCTGGTAACCTTGAAACAAAAAGCAGAGCCAACTAAGCGTGAACACGTTGGTGCGACTATGTCAGGTTCTGTATTAGAGGTTATTGTTAAAAAAGGTGATAAAGTTAAAAAAGGCGATCCACTTCTTGTAACAGAAGCAATGAAGATGGAAACAACCATTCAGGCACCTTTTGAAGGTGAAGTAGTTGGAATTCACGTTGAAAATGGTGAGCCGATTCTATCAGGTGATTTACTTGTTGAGATGGCAGCTAAATAAGTCAAAATCAATTATTAGGACATTATGGGTGACAATTAGTTAAAAGGAGAGCGGTCATGAAACGTTTTGGTCAATTTATGCTAGTATTTATTAGTTTCGTGATTATTTCTTACACTATTCCTGTCATCTTTCCGAAAGAAGAAGTTGAAGCACCAAAGCCCAAAAAGGAAAAGACGGATGTGACAGTTTCGCGCACGTCTTTTCCGTATGGGGAATTGAATGTAGCGGGCTTTGCTGGCTATATTGATCATCCGACTGAAGAGTTCACTAAAGATTACGGAGAGCCGATTGAGATTCAACAAACCGCTCTCGGTTATGATTGGTGGATTTTAGGAGAGAACGAGCATGACTACTTACAAGTGGCTGTTGCTCATAATAAAGTTGTCTCAATCTTTGCTTTAGGGGATGAGTTGTCAAATGATCCATTTAAAATTGGGATGAACTTATCTGATATCTCTGATATTACAACGATTTATCCTAATTTTGATTTTGAACAAGAAGGAATTAATTATCAAATTGAGCTAACAGAGGAAGATATGAACTATCGTCCTTTGTTGGCCTTTGATAATGGTAGCTTTGCTATTTTGCATTTAACTCAAGATACGGGTAAACTAATAGGCGTTAGATATTTAAATAAAGAGATGCTTTTGAGTTTAATGCCTTATCAATTAACTAATAATGGAGAGGTCTCTGATAAAGTGATTGATGAGGAGGTTGATTGGAATCTAGTGAATTCTGATCGACAAAGGCAAATGCAATCTATTTTGACTATTTTGCGAGAAAGAGGCAAGTATCATTCCTATGATTATTCTAAAAGTTTATCGGAAAGTACGCAAAAAGCGTTGACTAATTTTGTGACAGATCCAGCTAAGATAATGACTGACAAGAATCGTTTGGAAGAGTGGCAAAAACATGTAAATAGGTGTGAATTCAATCAATCTTTCAGATTACAGTCAGATGAATTTAATCACGTAATAGAAACTATTGGTTTGGATTCTAAAACGACTCATGGTATTTTGTATACACCGAGCTATGATGTCCCTTTTTTGGTCATGACTTGGTATAGTGAGGGGTTAAGCCAAAGTCAATTTACACATAAAAAAGATCGAGATGTGGGAATTGCATTTAATCGAGATGTGGTGCTATTTGTTTTTTCAGAGAGGCCACTAGAAACTGATAGTACAAGTCAAAAGGAGTCAGAAGTGAGTCATTCCACGAGTGAAAGTGTCGAGGAATCGTCTAATTAGTGAGTGAATGTGTGACTTGTGACTATCTTTGTAAGGAGCGTATGCTAAGTGATTTATACTGAAGAAGTATTTGAAATAGAGGATTGTGTATTGGATTTGTGTAAAAAAATTATCACAAGTTCGCAAGCGCAGGAGTATCTGCACAATCGGTTTTCAATTGAAACGGATCCGAACACAAAAGTTAAGGAACAGGAGTTTATCAAGGCTCGTGATGCTTATGAGCGGATTGAAGCTTATGGCAAGCATGCACCTGATTATACAGAAAAACGCCGTAAATTACGTCAAGAAAAGCGACAACTTGATATGGATGAACATGTATCTGCTTTTCGTGTCAGTGAACGTGAGTTACAGGATGTATTAGATCGTGTGACCTATGAGATGGCTCAAAGTGTCTCAAAGACAATTAAAATAGATGCAGGCAACCCGTTTTTTGAGTTTGCCGATAAAGGATGCGGAGGAAGTTGTAGTGTCGGATAATATGGAGAGTAAAGGCGTGACATTTACGATTGTACCAAGACGCTCATTGATTGTTTGGGTTTATAGTTTGCGTCAATTAAAGGTATTAAAACGCTATGGAACTATCTCGCATGTTTCGCGAAAAATGAAATATGTGGTGATTTATATGGATGAATCAGAGGTTGAGAAAAATTTTGAGGCCTTAGATAAGTTGCATTTTGTTAGAAGTGTTGAACGGTCTTATCGTCCTGATATTCAAATGGACTTTGGACAGCGTGTTGGAACGGATGAAGTGTTAAAAGAAGATGATGGCTTTGAAATAGAAGAGCTGTCAACCACGATTGTTTTAGCAGAAGAGATATAGGCATGAATTTTTCTCACTAACTTGACGAAAAAATCACAAGTTAGTGAGAAATTTTCATGCTTTTTTCGTTTGATTTTTCAGTAAAGTTGGTATAATAATGGTAAAAGAAAATTTCCTTAAGAAAGTTGTGTGACTAAATGAGAGTAGTTTCTGGAGAGTACGGCGGACGTCGCCTAAAATCATTGCCAGGTGATAATACCCGGCCAACAACTGATAAAATTAAGGAGTCAATTTTTAATCGGATTGGGCCTTACTTTGATGGCGGAGTCGTGTTAGATTTATTTGCAGGGAGTGGTGGTTTAGCTATTGAAGCGGTGTCTCGTGGATGTCAGCGTGCGGTCTGTGTTGATAAAAATTATCAAGCTCTATCAGTTATTAAAGCGAATATCGAGATTACGAAGGAGCCTGAAAAGTTCACAGTAATTAAGGGAGAGTCAACCCGTGTTTTAAGTAGCTTAGCGGCTGATAAGCAATACTTTGATTATATATTTTTAGATCCACCTTATGCTCAACAAGAAATTGTTTTGCAAATTGAAAAGATGCTATCGCTTGGCTTAATTAATAAGGATGCTTTAATTATTTGTGAAACAGATAAACGTGTTGCGTTACCTGATGCGATTGATGGAGTCACTCTTTTGAAACGGCAGAAATATGGTAGTACGGAAGTGGTTATTTATGAAAGGACCGAAGGCTAATGAAAAAAATAGCATTGTTTCCGGGAAGTTTTGATCCATTTACCAGTGGGCATTTGAACACAGTTGAGCGGGCTTCTCAGTTATTTGATGAAGTTATTGTGGGGATTTTTACTAATACCACTAAAAAAGGCTTGTTCTCGATTGAAGAAAAAGTCAGGCTGACGGAAGAGGCAACTCGATTTTTGGGTAATGTTGGAGTGGTTGCTCAGTCAGAGGGGTTAACAGTTGATATAGCCGACCAGCTAGGCGCAAAGTTTCTTATTCGTGGGATTAGAAATATCACTGACTATGAATATGAGAAAAATATCGCGTCTATGAATGCCAAGTTGAACGCTCAAGTTGAGACTGTTTTTTTGTTGGCAGATGAAGCATACAGTAATGTTAGTTCTAGTATAATTAAAGAGATCGCAAAGTTTCATGGCGATGTTTCTAGTTTTGTGCCACCGTGTGTCAATCAAGCGATTATTGAGAAATACCGTAACTAAATTGAAAATGAGTGTGATGAGTGAATGAATCGAAATAAAAAGGATATCATAAAGTATGGGATACTAATCCTCGTATCGTTGTTGGTTGTTGCCAGCGTTCTTGTGCCACTTCCTTACTATATTGAAGTACCGGGTTCAGCAGAAAATGTTCGTGATTTTGTTACAGTAGATGATAAACGCAATAATAATGACGGGTCGTTTATGCTTACAACAGTTGGCATTCGCCGTGGTACGTTTGCAAGTTTACTTGCAGCAAAGTATCTGCCTTTTCAAGACGTGATTAGTCAGAAAGAGCTGATGGGTGAAAGTACTGATGAAGAGTACGAGCAGTTTTCTAAAATGCAAATGACGTCGTCTGAGAACATGGCGAAAAAAGTCGCGTTAGAACTAGCTAATAAACCATTTACATTCTCTTTTAAAGGCGTTTATGTGATGAATGTAGCGAGTAACTCTAATTTTAAAGGCAAGCTAAAGACTGGCGATATTGTCTCCAAGGTCGATGAAAAGTCATTCAAAAGTTCAGCAGAATTCATGAAATATGTCAAAGGTAAAAAGGTTGGCGACACGGTTACAATTACTTATGAGCGCGATGGTAAAGAAAATCAAGTAAAAGGTGAACTGGTAAAATTACAGGATAATAACGAAGGTCGACCTGGTATTGGGATTACCTTAACAGATTATACGGCTCTTGAAACGGATCGAGATGTGGTGATACACACCGAGAACATCGGTGGTCCATCTGCTGGCTTGATGTTTACCCTTGAGTTGTATGATTTACTTTCAGGAAAGGATCTTCGTAAAGGTCGTGAAATTGCTGGTACTGGCACAATTAATGAGGATGGTAGTGTCGGAAGTATTGGTGGGATTGATAAAAAAGTGGTAGCAGCAGATAGTGAGGGCGCCACAATTTTCTTCGCACCGAATGAACCAATTGAAGGAAGTAAAACAAATTATGAGGAAGCTGTTGCAGCGGCAAAAGAAATTGGGACAAAAATGAAAATTGTCCCAGTTGCAACAGTTCAAGACGCGTTAAGTTATTTAGAAAAGTAATAAAAGCGAAGAGGTTGGGACATAAGTAGATAATTAATCTGCTTTTATCCCCCCTTTTTTGCGTTTTAGGGTACACAAAAATAGCGTTCCTTGATATGATTAAAGTGACAAAACCCAATCAGAGAGGAGCGCT
>NZ_JCAQHY010000127.1:0-29835 GCF_059621045.1 Vagococcus sp. WN80Y | reverse complement strand
ACTTTAACAACTATCTGTTAAAGTGCTCTAGACCAAATTTGGCAAACCACGCTTTTAGTAGGAGGTAGCTTTTTTTGTTTTTTTACAGGTTTAGTTTTCGTATAAAAAGTCTCACCCTCATTTTGCTGATTTTTGAAAAAAGGTTTTATGTCCGAATTTTGTTTATCTTCCCTTTTAAATATATTGAAAATCTTTGTGAAGATAAAATGGATTTTTTTGTTGGTTATCGTTATAATGGTAATGAGATTGAGAATTTTTTCAATAGAGAAAGGAACTTACCACAATGAGTAATATTTTAATCATCGAGGACGAGAAAAATTTAGCTCGTTTCGTCGAACTAGAATTAAAACATGAAGGATACAATGCAGAGGTTCACTACAATGGAAGAACTGGCCTTGAGGCTGCTTTAAGTGGGGATTGGGATGCAATTCTTCTTGATTTGATGCTACCAGAACTAAATGGATTGGAGGTTTGCCGTCGGATTCGCCAATCTAAGAACACACCGATTATTATGATGACTGCTAGAGATTCTGTAATTGATCGAGTTTCTGGCTTAGATCATGGAGCAGATGATTATATTGTGAAGCCTTTTGCGATAGAAGAATTATTAGCTCGTTTGCGAGCATTGTTACGTCGTATTGATATCGAGGGCGATAAAAATATTACCAAGCAAACAACCATTTCTTATCGCAATTTAACGATTGAAAAAGAGAATCGAATTGTCCGTCGCGATAACGATATTATTGAATTAACGAAACGAGAATATGAGCTACTGCTTACCTTGATGGAAAATGTTAACGTGGTACTTGCTCGTGATGTATTACTTAATAAGGTATGGGGTTATGAAACTGAAGTAGAAACAAACGTTGTGGATGTTTATATTAGATATCTAAGAAATAAAATTGATGTGCCTGGTGAAGAAAGCTATATTCAAACCGTACGTGGTACAGGCTATGTTATGAGGTCGTAATGCGTAACCGCATGAAAGCAACAAAAGAAAAATTTAGTTTCAATTTAGTGCTCACTGCAAAGTGGGCACTTCTTACCTCTACGTTTATTTTTATTCTATTCATGATTTTTTCAGTGATTACATACAAGACAAGTATTAGGTTATTAGTGGGGCAGGAGAAGACTAACTTGCAAGAGACGTTGGATCAAGTGACGAGTCGACTGGAAAAATCAGATGACGATTTAACAATTCGGACGACAACCCTCTATTTGAAAAATACAAAAGGAAGTCTGCCTGGCGATTTAAGCACAGAAACTATTGAGGCCAATATGATTGAGTTGAATAGCTTTCTTTCTGATTTATCACAGCCCAACTTGTCGATGACAGTCTATAATTCTGAGCAGAAACAGGTTTTCGAAACTCGTAAGATGGGCTTACCTTATCAAGGTGGAGATAAGCAGGAGATGAGAGAGGAGCAGTTTGGCGATAAAACAGGTTTTTTAGCAACAGAGCCTATTTACTCTCTTAGTAGCAATGAGTTGACGGGCTATGTGCAGCTTTTTTATGATTTAAGCTCTGTTTATACGATTCGGACTAAATTGCTTAATCGGATGATACTTTTAGTATCTGTTGGCGTGATGGTCAGTTTGATCTTAGGCTTCGTTTTGTCTTCTTATTTTTTGAGACCTTTAAAGAAAATCACCGATACGATCGCGGTGATTAAAAGTGAGCCCCAGTCAGATATTAGATTACCTGAACTTCAAACGAAAGATGAATTTTCTGATTTGACGGAAGTGTTTAATGACATGATGGATCGAATGCAGAAATTCATTATACAGCAACAGCAGTTTGTTGAAGATGTCTCTCATGAATTAAGAACACCTGTCGCTATCATAGAGGGCCATTTAAAGCTTTTAACTCGATGGGGGAAGGATGATCCAGAAATCCTTGAAGAGTCCTTAGAGGCTTCTCTACAGGAGATTACGCGGATGAAAAGTTTAGTCCAAGAGATGTTGGATCTGTCACGAGTTGAGCAAGTAGAGTTCCACCATAAAAATGATACTTCGCAAGCGCAGGAGGTCACTCATCAAACCTTTAATAATTTTCAAATCTTATATGAAGATTTTACGTTTATTTTAGATGATGATTTGCCGCAAGAAATGACAGTAAATATCTATCGAAATCATTTCGAGCAGCTGCTAATTATTATTCTAGATAATGCTGTAAAGTATTCTCGTGAACGTAAAGAGATACACATGTCAGTTTCCTCTAACCAAAGTGAGTTGGAGATTGCTATTCAAGATTACGGTGAGGGGATTAGTGAAGAGGATGTCAGCCAAATTTTTAATCGGTTTTATCGAGTAGATAAGGCTAGAAGTCGGCATAAAGGTGGCAATGGCTTAGGCCTTTCAATCGCTAAAGAGCTTGTTGAGAGTTATGGCGGTCGAATTTATGTTGAAAGTGCAGTTGGAGTGGGCACCATCTTTAGAATATTCTTACCAATCAAAAAAGAAACAAGTAACGAGATTTAATCTGGTTACTTGTTTCATTTTTTGTTGTAGCAGTTCTAAGCAACGTCAATCACCTCTGAGCGGATTGGAAGCTGTTTGTGGTAAAACTGCATTAAATTAGCGCCATTGGATGCTTGTTCGCCGAAACTAGTATAGCTAAGTTTTTCGTAAAATGTCCAGGCAGATTCTCGTGCGTTTAAGACGATTTCGTGATAACCGTGCTGACTTGCAAGCTTTTCAGCATGGGTCATTAGATGTTGACCTATTTGACGTCCTCGAAATTCAGGAGAGACTGCGACTTGCTTAATTTGGCCAACATTTTCTCGTTCCGTTTGGTCAATAAAAAGTGTTCCGACTACTTTGCCTTTAATCATTGCGACTAAATGAATAGCGTATTTTTCTTGGACAGGCGCAGCGGTAATTAATGCTAAGCCACTTGGGTAGTTCAGAGTCATGTTGCGAAGCTCAATAGCTGCTAAGTAGTCAGTGCTTTGCCAAGCCACTGTTTGGATTTTGAGCTCATTGGATAGACGACCGTTGCGTAGACGTTTTTTGATGAGTCTAATCTTATTTTTCATCCAAGCAACCTCCTATAATAATGTTGAATAAACATCAAAATCGGTTGAATGCTTAGAAGTTGGAGCATAAATGAGACTTGTGTCTCGGAATAGTCTTGTTAATAAAGTTAATAATTTTTTCATGGTTAAAAACCCTCTTTCACTTATGATAATTGACATTCAAAAATAAGTGGAAAGAATAAGAATGGGTTGCTCATAACACCACAACATAGTAAAGAAGCCTACGTATCGTTAAGAAGTTGTGGTTGAATCTGTCGAGCTATTTACTTGTTCTTTCCTGGTTATCGATATACTTTCGTCCATCTTCAACCACCTCCTAATAGTCCTGCATTTATTAATACGATGATAGTTGTTAGCTAGTAAATCAGGTGTTGTTTTAGCAACAAAAACCCCCTACATTGAGCACACTCAGCGTAGGGGGTAGACAGTCTAAAAAATGTCGGATTCTACGTTGAGCTTTAGCACTAGACAACGTAAAAGATTAACTGCTTAATCTTTAGATGCGTTCAGAAAAGCCTTAATCGACGATTCATGTTTTACCCATTGGCATCTCTCGATGTTTCTGGGCAGCATCCTGTGTTTGTATAGAAGCCTCACCTAACAAATCAACTATTTGTATTTGACATAAAGATAACATGGAAAAAAAGAAAATGCAAGCTAAAAATTTTACTTGTTTTTTTCGTTAAAAAAGCCTAGAAAACTAAGCGAAAGAGGGCTAAATTTTTAGAAAATTGCTACAATTTAACGCGTCAAAAAAACGACATCATCAAGAAAGATGACGTCGCTAAATGCTACTTAAATAAATAGAGTTAAGAGTGAGAAAATTAACGCGGAAATCACAGCTGATATTGGGAGTGTAATGACCCAAGTGAAGAGCATCCGTTGGCCAGTATCCCATTTCACTCCTTTTATTCGGTGAGATGCACCGACACCCATAATAGCTGAGCTGATGACATGAGTTGTACTGACCGGTAAGTGAATAAGTGTAGCACTAAAGATAATCATCACAGAACTAACATCGGCTGCTACGCCACTAACAGGCTTGATTTTCATGATCTTTCCACCAACCGTTTTAATGATACGCCAGCCACCAATACTTGTTCCGATCGCCATCGCAGTCGCACAGGCAATTTGTACCCAGTGTTGAACATCATCACCTGTTTGATAACCATTAGCAATCAAAGCCATTGTAATAATCCCCATCGCTTTTTGAGCGTCATTAGTACCATGAGTATAGGATTGTAAAGCAGCTGTCAAAATTTGAAACAAACGAAAACGGCTATTGGCACGAGAGAGATTGGCGTTTTTAAAGACTGTTTTTATAATTGTATAGACGACATAACCGACGACAAACGCGATAACTGGTGAGGCAATTAGGCCGACAATAATCATCACAAAGCCAGAGTACTTAATAGCACCAAATCCAGCAGATGCCACAGCAGCCCCAGCGATTGCTCCAATTAGGGCATGGGATGAACTACTAGGAATACCAAAATACCACGTGACTAAATTCCAAATAATGGCTGAAATTAAAGCGGCTAAGATAACAACTTCACCCTTTGGTAAGCTGATTGGATCAACAATTCCTTTGGTAATCGTTTTAGCAACCCCTGTAAACGAGATAGCGCCTAAAAAGTTCATTACAGCAGCCATCATAATAGCATGTTTAGGTTTTAGTGCCTTGGTTGAAACGCTTGTCGCAATAGCATTAGCGGTATCGTGAAAGCCGTTGATTAAATCAAAGATCAAAGCGGCAACAACAATCAGGACAGTGACGATAAATAGTTGATTCATCTATCCGCGCCCCCTAAGCGTTTTTCATCACGATTGAGTTGAGGGTCTTAGAGACATCTTCACAGAAATTCGCGATTTCTTCTAGGTTTTCGTATACCGTCTTATAGCGGATTAAACGAATCGGATCTTGTTCTTCTTGAAATAAATCTAGCAATGCTTCTCTATATAGGCGATCACAATTAGATTCATGTTGCTTAATCTTTTTTGAATGATCATTGATTAGTTTTAGTTTTTTTGAAAAAATGTGATCAACTGCAAAAGCGATTTCATCTGTAGCACCTGAAATTTCTGCAGCCATTTTAGTAATAACGTCATTAAATTTCGATAAATGACAAATTTCGAATGAAAGAGCTGCTTTTTCCATCGCATCTAAGACATCATCAATACGGTTGGTTAGTTCTAAAATATCTTCTCTTTCGATTGGGGTAATAAATGTATCATTTAATTGAACAATCATCTGATGCACAAGCTTATCGCCTTTTGATTCGTAGGTGTCAATTGTTTCAGAAAAAATAGTCACATCTTCTGGTTTTTCTAACGAAAAAGAAGAAAAATAAGTCGCTGCTTCCTTTAAATTGACCGTCATATCATGGAGTAATTCACCGAATTGATCTTTTTTGTTTCTTGAAAACATGTTAAAATCCCCTAACTATAGTAATGTTAAAAACACAAATTCAATGTTAACACAAAATAACAGTTTTAACTATGCCAAAATGAGTTTAATTTGTTTTTAAATTATAATGCTGTTCCTCAGATCCCTGCAATATCAGCTAGTTGTTTTTAGTTTGTTAAAGTTATTTCTGAAATAATGAGATAAAAAGAGGACGAGTGAATCGATAATTAGAGTGATTGAGAAGTTTGTGATAAATGTCTAAGCCTTTTGACGGCTTTGAAATAGGAATAGAGCAAGACGACAACTGATCCGATCCAAGCAAGCGGTCCAGCAATAGCGGCACCAGTGAAGCCAAAAATAGCGGTTAGAACAAGCGCAGCGAAAGAGCGCATAATCAGCTCGACAATACCTGCAAGAGTTGGAATCACGCTTTGACCTAGACCTTGTAAGGTGTAGCGAATAATGAATAAAATAGCCAAGACCCAGTACAGACAGCCATTAATATTGAAAAAGGTTTGAGCTAGGCTAATGACATTGGTTTCACTAGAGCTGACAAAAAGTGTGACTAATTTATCTCCAAATAGAATCACTGTTAGACCCGCCGCAATACTAAAACTAATACTTAAGATGAGGCATTGTTGCACGCCTTTTAAAATCCGCTGATATTTTTTAGCACCATAATTTTGTGCGGTATAAGTTGCCATCGTCACACCGAAAGAAGCCATCGGTAAGACTGCGAATTGGTCAATTTTACTAGCTGCCGCTTGAGCAGCTACGACATCCGTTCCTAGCCCATTCAAAGCTGTTTGTAAGATGATTGCCCCAATCGCAATTATTGAGGCCTGAAAAGCCATTGGTAGAGCAATTCGGATGTGAGTATAGCACTCATCCCATGCTAAGCTGAAGTCTTTTTTAGATAGCTGTAGCTGAGGAATACTGCGTTTGATAAAAATTACGCATAATAAAGCTGAAACAGCCTGTGCAGAAACTGTCGCAATACCAGCGCCAGCAACGCCTACGTCTAAGTAGACAATTAATATGACATCCAAAGCAACATTAACGACACTTGCGACAATCAAAAATAGTAAAGGGGTTCGACTATCACCTAAGGCGCGAATCACGTTCGACAATAAATTAAAAGCCATGGCAGCAAAAATTCCGATAATAATGATGGCAATAAAGGTGTAGGCATCGTCAATGATTTCGGCAGGGGTCTGCATCAAGACAAGTGAGGGACGAATAAATAACAGCCCAAGAATAGTTAAAACAATCGTAACAGCAACACTGATTAAGATACTCATGGCAAAACTTCGTTTAATCCCTTGATAGTCTCTAGCACCAAAGCGTTGGGCAACAATAATAGAAAGTCCTGCTGTCAGGCCCTGAGCAAAGCCAATAATTAAAAAGGTTAGGCTACCAGTTGATCCAACTGCAGCCAGAGCATTTTTCCCTAATACTTGGCCAACAATAATCATGTCAGCCATATGATAAAATTGTTGAAAAACATTACCGATTAATAATGGAATCGTAAAAAGTAAAATTAATTTAATGGGGTTTCCGCTTGTTAAATCTTTCAAAATAAGCCTCCTACTTGGTAAAATAATACTATTAAACAGTATCACAGAGTAGCAAAATAGCAATAGTTTTTTTTGCTTCGGGCAATGTATTATCAGACACATCTTTTGGTAAAAAAAGAGGATGAGACTTTTGTCTCATCCTTATTGTGTCTCAGTTTCTTTTAACTTTACACTATTTTCTTGTTTGCTGACGACCTGCATTGCGACCACCTTGCGCATTTTTGTTTGATTTCGCGTTAGCTCCTGTTTTATTAGGTTGGCTTGGTGTCACGTCTTTTGGTTTTACAACAGGAATCTTAACTTCTTTCGGTGGATTCTTGCGGAACTCTTCCGCAATTTGAGCGCGAATCCGTGGTTTTTGGTAGAAATTACTGATGATTGTCTGAATACAACTGAAAACCCCACCGATTACCCAATAAAGTGTGACCCCAGCAGGTGAGCTTAACGAAATAAATCCAATCATTAGTGGAGACATGAACATCATGGTCTTCATTTGTTTCTTTTGTTCTTCAGGAATTCCGATAGTTCCTAGATAGCTCTGTAACAAGTAACTTAAAGCAGCTAGAACAGTGAAGATCATATTTGGTTTTCCAAGATTGACTCCTAAGAAAGTTGCAGTGTCAATTCCTGGCATGTATTTGATTGTAAAGAAGAGTGCAGTGAAGACTGGCATTTGAATTAAAAGCGGTAAGCACCCCATACCACCAAACATGCTCATGTTGTTGTCTTTATAAAAAGCCTGCATTTCTTGAGTTGCGGCCATTTGTTCTTCTTGGGTGACAGCCGCTTTTTGTTTTTGCTGTAACGCGTCAATAGACGGTTTAAGCATTTGCATTTTTTCAGACTGCATGCTAGCCTTTTTAGATTGATGTAAACCTAAAGGCAAGATAATTGCTCTCACAATTAAGGTGAAAACGATGATTGCCAAGCCATAGTTACCACCAAACATGTCAACAAAAAAGGTAATTAATTTACTGAATGGTTCGACTAAAAGATTGTATACCCAGCCATCACCAGTTGGTTTACCTGTATCAGGACCAGATTTAATTGTCTGCACACACCCAGAAAGGGTCAATAATAAGCCGAACATCCCAGATGCTAGCAGCCATTTTTTAAATTTTTTCTTCATTCGATTCTTCCTTTTTCCAAATTTTACTCGTAAAGACTACTATAATAGATTCTACCTGATTTTTCAATTGAAATCATCAAAATAATGAGAAACGTCTATGTTATTTAATAGGTAACCTCAAAGCTTGTACGATCTTTAATTGAGTCATCATAAGAAATCTCACAGTGATCTACTCGTCCGCTAGGGGAGGGAGAGGCTTTAATTAGGTTAACGAAGTCTTTTAAAGTAGCTTCTGGCCCATTAGCTTCGATGTAAACGGAGCCATCATGTTCATTGCGAACAATGCCAGAAATCCCTAGCCGATCAGCGGCCATTTTAGTTAGAAAACGAAAGCCAACACCTTGAACTCGTCCATTCACGCGCATGCGTACTTTTTTCATGTTTTTCCTCCTAGATTAAGTCGTATTCTTTCTAATAGGTTAATTTTACCTGTAAATTAATTTTTTTCAATGACTAATTTACGAAGAAATCTAGTTCTTATAATCAATCAATGATATAATGTAGCGAAATCACTCACCGATGAAGGAGATTTACAGTAGATGATTGAGATAAGTTCAACTAAAAATAATTTTATTAAAGAGTTAAAGAAATTAGCCAAACGAAAATATCGAGAAGAGCAAGGGCACTATTTGATCGAAGGAGGCCATTTAGTCGAAGAGGCTCTTAAGGCTAACGCTGATGTAACAACGCTAATTATGACCAAACAAGGACAAGAACTTGTGTCACAATTACCCTCTACCTCAACAACACTTACCCATTATTTAGTGACGGATGACGTTTTCAAAAGCCTTAGTGACGTACCCGCACCTCAGGGTATGATGGCGCTGGTAAAACTTAACAAAGAAGAACTACCGAAGCAGATTAATGGTAAGTTATTGTTGTTGGATAACGTGCAAGACCCAGGGAATGTTGGGACAATGATTAGAACTGCCGATGCGGCTAATTTTACAGGGGTCATCTTAGGGAAAGGCTGTGCGGATATCTATAGTCCAAAAGTGCTGCGCTCCATGCAGGGCTCTAATTTTCACTTAGCAATAATTGAAGGAGAGTTAACGCAGCTGATTCCGATGCTCAAAGAACAAAGCCTTCCAATTTACGGAACAGAACTTAATCCAGAAGCCGTTGATTACCGACAAGTGACACCGACTACCTCATTTGGCTTAGTGATGGGAAATGAGGGACAAGGTGTTTCCGCAGATATATTACAGTTAACTGACAAGAATATGTATATACCAATACTTGGGCAAGCAGAATCATTAAATGTTGCTGTCGCGGCGGGGATATTGATGTTTTCACTATAGACATAATTTATTACGAAAAGATTAATATTATGCAAGACAGTGGAATTGTTACGATTTAGGTGATAAACTATAATCATTGTAACTCGACAATAATTTGAGTCAGAGGCTTACAAATTTTAACGTCACTACAGATGAAGGAAGTTATGTGAATTGAAACAAAATTGGCAAGAAGATCAAGAGTATATGTCTTATATCGAAGATTTAATTTACACAGATGAAGTACAAAGTCTAGGTGAATTTAAACAGCATCATTATTCGACACGTTTAGAGCATTCTATTGCAGTTTCTTATTTAAGCTACCGCTTAGCTAAGAAATGGAACGGTAACGCTCGTGCCACTGCTCGTGCTGGTTTACTGCATGACTTATTTTATTACGACTGGCGGACGGAGAAATTCGATGGCGGGACACATGCTTATGTTCACCCCCGAATTGCAGTAAAAAATGCCGAAAAATTAACCGAACTATCAGACTTAGAAAAAGACATTATTATCAAACACATGTGGCTAGCCACTATTGCACCACCGAAGTATAAAGAAAGCTATATAGTGACCATGGTTGACAAGTATTGTGCCACCCATGAAGCACTGGTTCCTGCTTTCCGTAACGCAAAAAATAAAGTTTATTCCTTATTAGGGATGGCTGGTTAAGAGTTAAAGCAAAGGTAGTCAACGAGCGGTTGGTTGACTACTTTTGTTTGTCTCTAATTTGAGCATACTATCAATAAAGTAACGAATGTCTGTGTTGGATTACACAAACAGTTAGCTTATAATTAGTAAGGAAAAGTGCTATACTATAGAAAAAGAGAGGTGAGAGGTATGGCAGAAACACATATCACGGCAGAATGCCAACAACGTCAATTTACCTTATGTCCCAAATTTGAAAAAAGTTTTTCGATTTTAGGCAAACGGTGGAATGGCTTAATTATCGATGTACTACTAGAAGAAGGCTGTCAACGCTTTGGTGAATTAGCCGTTAAAATTCCGAATCTAAGTGATCGGGTATTGGTAGAGCGTCTTAAAGAGCTAGAGTTAAACGAAATAGTAGAACGAATTGAAGATGAAGATAATAGCAAAAAGGTTGAATACCGCTTAACAGAAAAAGGGCGCGATTTGAAGGCTGCGATGGCTGAAATCCAAAAATGGTCAGAAAAATGGTTATCACTTGAGGAAAGCAGTTGACCTTCTGACTTGTTTCTTGTAGACTGTTAGGTAATAGAGAGAAAACGTTGAGGGAAAAGAGTAATTTAGATTAAAAGAGAGCAGGGAAGGTTGCCACAGACTGAAAGCAACCCCTCTTTTGCTAGATGAAGTTCACTTCCTGAGTCACTTAGTGTTCAAACTGAGTCGGTGAGTCCACCGTTAACAAAGAAAAGTGTACAGCGATAAGCTGTAAATTAGGATGGTACCGCGAGACTTCGTTCCTTTAGGGAATGAAGTCTTTTTTTGTGTGACCAACTCGTGAGACACTCTCCTATTCATTTCGACTATAATTAAACCAATAGAAAGGAATTATAATCATGTCGTTGAAAGAACAATTAGAATCATTAAAGATTGAAACAGTAAACAAAATTGCTGGAAGTACGGCGTTACATGAGTTGAATCAAATTCGTGTTGAAACTCTTGGGAAAAAAGGACCAATCACCGAAGTGTTGCGTGGCATGAAAGACTTGACCGCAGAAGAGCGGCCACTTGTAGGGAGTTTTGCGAATGAGATTCGCGATCATTTAGCTGCCAAAATCGAGGAGAAAAAAGCTCAATTAGAGCTAGTAGAATTAAATGCTGCCTTAGCAAGTGAAACCCTAGATGTGACATTGCCTGGACGACATGTTCCTCAAGGGACACCTCACGTCCTAACTCAAACTATGCAAGAAATTGAAGATATATTTATTGGGATGGGCTATCAAGTTATCGAAGGGTTCGAAGTGGAACAAGATCATTATAATTTTGAGCGCATGAATTTACCTAAAAATCACCCTGCGCGTGATATGCAAGATACCTTCTACATTACCGAAGAGTTATTATTAAGAACCCATACCTCACCTGTTCAAGCGCGAACAATGGAGAAGCATGATTTTTCTAAAGGGCCGTTACGAATGATTAGTCCGGGGAAAGTTTTCCGTCGTGATAGTGATGATGCAACTCACAGTCATCAGTTCCATCAGATTGAGGGCTTGGTTGTTGATAAGACTATTACTATGGGCGATTTAAAAGGCACCTTAGAAGTGGTGATGAAGCGGATGTTTGGAGAGGACCGTAAGATTCGCTTGCGTCCGAGTTATTTTCCTTTCACTGAACCCTCTGTTGAGGTAGATGTGAGCTGTTTTAAATGCGGCGGTGAAGGTTGTAACGTATGTAAACAGACAGGTTGGATAGAAATTTTGGGGGCTGGGGTAGTTCATCCAAATGTCTTGGAAATGTCTGGTATCGACTCAACAGTCTATAGCGGCTTCGCATTTGGAATGGGACCAGACCGAATTGCGATGTTGCGCCACGGTGTTAACGATATTCGTTATTTCTATCAAAATGATGTGCGATTCTTAGAACAATTCAAGGTAAAGGAGTAATACTATGTTAGTTTCTTATAAATGGTTAAATGAATTAGTGAATGTGTCAACTATTACGCCTGATGAATTAGCAGATAAATTATCCCGAACAGGTATTGAAGTGGAAGAGGTCAATGTACCTGAAGCTGGCCTTAAAAAAATTGTTGTTGGTGATGTGAAAGAATGTGTTCCGCATCCAGATAGTGATCATTTGTCAATCTGTCAAGTTGATGTTGGAGAAGAAGAGCTGTTCCAAATTGTTTGCGGAGCGCCAAATATTACGGCAGGTAAGAAAGTAATTGTTGCGTTACCTAATTCACGAATTGCCGGTAATGTAAAAATTAAAAAAGGTAAAATGCGTGGTCAAGTCTCTTTAGGAATGATTTGTTCATTACAGGAGCTAGGCTATTCTGATAGTTTGATTCCAAAAAAATACGCTGATGGTATTTATTTTATGCCAGATGAGGCAATTGCTGGTGAGTCTGTTTTTTCTTATTTAGATATGGATGATGCGATTATCGAGCTATCGATCACAGCAAATCGTGCTGATGCATTGAGTATGCGCGGAGTGGCTCATGAAGTCGGGGCTATCTACCGTCAAAAACCTGTCTTTCCTGTCAAAGAATTGGTTGAGGATACAACTACTAAGATTGAGGACTATCTAAGTGTCAAGGTAGACGATGTAGCAGATACACCTAATTATCGTATGCGAATTGTTAAAGATGTGACAATTAAAGAAAGTCCCTTATGGCTACAAACACGATTGATGAATGAGGGAATTCGTCCAATCAATAATATTGTTGATGTGACCAATTATATTTTGTTACTATTTGGTCAACCTATGCATGCGTTTGACTATGATAAAATTGGCAGCAAAGAAATAGTGATTCGTCGTGGGCTGGTAGATGAAGGATTAAAAACCTTAGATGGAGAAGATCGTCAATTAACTCCTGCTAATATTGTGATTACAAACGGTCAAGAACCAATCGCTTTAGCCGGTGTTATGGGTGGCTTTGACTCAGAAATCACCAACACAACAACAACTGTTGCTATTGAAGCAGCAACGTTTGATCCGATTGTGACTCGTCTAACTTCTAAGCAATTTGGTTTGCGTAGTGAATCAAGTAGTCGCTTTGAAAAAGGTATTAATCTCAATACTGTTCAAGAGGCTTGCGAATTTGCGGCAGTAATGATGGCCGAATTGGGGGAAGGAACGATTGTTTCTGGCGAGCTTGTTGCTTCTGAAACGAAGGCGCCAATCATTGAGATTGCCATCACACTTGATAAGATTAACCGTTCTTTAGGGACAGACTTAACCGTTGAAGTTGTGAGCGACATCTTTCATGCTTTAGATTTTCCTTATACAGAGATATCAGGAACTTTTAAAGTATCGATTCCTTCTCGTCGTTGGGATATCACGATTGAGGCTGATTTGGTTGAAGAAGTAGCGCGGATTTTTGGTTATGATAATTTGCCATCAACGTTACCTAGTGGTGAGGCGTTACCTGGTGCGCTAACACCTAAACAACAATTAGTTCGTGATACTAAAACGACCTTAGAAGGTAGCGGCTTAACTGAAGCGATTAGTTATGCCTTAACGACTGAAGCAAAGGCCACTGAGTTTGTTTTAGAGCCATTGCCAGTAGTTAAGCTACAGTCACCAATGAGTGAGGATCATGCTGTTTTACGTCAAAATCTAACAAGCGGTTTATTGATAGATGTTGCTTATAACGTTGCTCGGAAAAACAATGATGTAGCGCTATTTGAAATTGGTAATGTCTTTAGTGAAACTGAGGCGGGCCAATTACCGACAGAAACCCGTCATTTAGGGATGGCTATTACAGGTGCTTGGGAAGATAAAACATGGCAAGTAGCGAAGGCTCCTGTTGATTTCTATTTATTGAAGGGCATTTTTGAAAATGTGTTAGAAATAATTGGTGTAGATAAACTTGTAACGTTTGAAGCTACATCTGACTATTCTGATTTGCATCCGGGACGAACAGCTAAAATCTTACTTGATGGAACAGTAATTGGGTTTATTGGTCAAGTTCACCCATTGACAGCAAAAGCTTATGATATCAATGAGACTTATGTGTTAGAAATCGAATTAGACACCTTGCTAGAAGGGGATCGTTTGGGGATTAGCTATGAAGCAGTGTCAAAATACCCTTCAATGAAGCGGGATATGGCGTTACTAGTTGACGCGACAGTCTCAAATCAAGAATTGGTATTGGTGATTCAAGCAAATGGTGGCAAGTTCTTACAAAGTGTTCAGTTGTTTGATATTTTCCAAGGGGAAAAATTAGGAGCAGGTAAAAAATCAATGGCCTATTCATTGAGCTTCCAAAATCCTTTAGCCACACTTGTGGATGATGAGGTGACAGCTGCTATGGAGAAAATCCAACAAGCATTGGTCACTGCCTATCAGGTTGAAATTAGATAGTAATCCTGTCACATAACATAGGGAAAAAACAGGGGAGAGATTTGGTCTCACCCTTGTTTTTTTTTACGTTAAAACGGTTTCGATCGATTTACCGCTAGCAATTAGTAATAAAGATTGGTAAAATAGATAAATCACTTTTGTGTATGAAATCACGAACGGTTTACATGAAAGTGTCGGGAGAAATGAAGGAAAGTAGGAGAACGAATGAAAGAGGGTACCTTAAAGAAGGAAATATCTGGTTTGACTGCTCTGACTGTAGTTGTTGGAACGGTAATTGGAGCTGGCGTATTTTTCAAGCCGACAGCTGTTTTCAGTGCCTCAGGTGGAGCTGGTTTAGGGATGCTAGCTTGGCTAGTCGGAGGAATTATTGCGATATGTGGAGGTTTGACTGTCGCAGAAATAGGCACAATGATTCCTGAGACAGGTGGCATGATGGTGTTTCTTGAAAAGATTTTTGGCAGGCCGCTTGGTTTTTTAGTTGGCTGGGCCCAGCTTGTAGTTTATTTTCCAGCAAACATTGCGGCTTTATGTATTATATTTGGAACCCAAGCAGTCAATTTATTAGGAATAAGTAACGGATGGATTGTGCCAATCAGTATTTTAGCAATTATATTGATTACAATTATTAATGGTATTGGCAATAAGGCAACGGGGGCTCTACAAACGACAGCAACATTTATGAAGATTATACCTTTAGTAGTGTTGATTATTGCAGGCCTATTTTTCAATCAAAACTCATTAACGGTAACCTTATTTCCATTAAGCGAGAGCACAAGATCACTTAGTAGTAGTTTTGGCGCAAGCTTAGTTGCCACTCTTTTTGCCTATGATGGTTGGATGAATGTGAGTGCGTTGTCAGGAGAAATGAAAAATCCTAGCAGAGATTTACCTCGAGCGATTGTGGGCGGGTTGTCAATCGTAATAGCCTTGTATTTAATGATAAATATGGCATATTTAACGGTTATGCCGGCTCAAGATTTAGCGAATACGGTGACGCCGGCAGCAGATGTGGCAACCTTATTATTTCCAGGATTCGGTAGTAAGCTAGTCACGATTGGCATTTTAATCTCAGTTTTCGGTGGGATAAACGGGTATTCTATGGCAGCTTGGCGAGTACCATACGCTTTGGGGACGAAAAACATGTTGCCAAAAAGTCAATGGTTAGCAAAACTTCATCATCAAACAGCGATGCCTGTGAATGGTGGTTTAGTATTATTAGTGATCATCATTGCCATGATTTTGTCTGGTTCTTTCGATCAGTTGACGGATCTATCTATTTTTGTCATATGGATGTTTAATACTTTGACGTTTATCGGAGTATTTATCTTACGTAAAAAAATGCCTGATGCACCGCGGAGTTATAAAGTGCCACTTTATCCGTTTGTTCCGTTAATTGCGATTGTTGGTGGTGGATTTATAGTCATTAATACCTTGTTTGAACAACCGTTGAATGCCTCTCTAGGACTAGCGCTAACAGCTGTTGGATTGCCTTTATATTACTGGCATCAAAAGAAATAGTGTCTCTTATTCTTAGCAGAGTTTCGGAGAACATCTATCATATATTATTGGGATAATCTGAAAGGTGGGACATTTGTCTCACCTTTTTGTATTGACCTAATAGGTAAATGATGTTAAGCTTTCGTTAACCTATCAGGTCAATGATCTGGTGTTTGGATAAAAAGATGACTATAATTTAATCGAAAAGAGGGAAAGAATGTCGATATTAAATTTAGAAGAAACTAGAAGACAAGCGATCATAAATTCTGCTTTAAGAGAGTTTGCGTTAAAAGGGTACGACCTTGCTTCAACGAATGAAATTGCTAGACACGCTGATATTTCAAAAGCGCTGATGTTTCATTACACATCAAGTAAAGAAGCGCTATTTCTCTTTCTTATGGACTACTGCGATGCGGAAATAGCCGCTAATTATTCAACTAAAATAGATATGACAGAACCAGATATTTTTAAGCGATTGCAACAATCATATCTGTTACAACTGAATTTATTGGTAAAAAATCCGTGGTTATTAGCGTTTAATAATTTGTCTGCCGAAACAAAATCAGAAAGAATTAATGAAAAAATAACAACAAAAGTAACCCAAGACCCTATTTTTTGTTTTGATGTGATGTTTGAAGGGATTGACGAATCAGTCTTTATAAAAACGATTAGTGCTACAAAATGCAAACAGCATATTTATTGGAGTAATGTGGGATTTATTGATGAATTAGCTAATAATTTGAAAAATCTAGAGGATAGTGACATGGATTATGATGAGTTGGTTGATAAGGTTTCAGCCTATTTTTCTGATCTGAGAGCCGTTTTTTATGACTATTAATGAAGGGAGGAGCTGCTTTGATGAATGAGCCAACAGTTATTATTGAATTTCCATTAAGAGGGGAATGGTTAGCGCCGACAACCCCAGCGAAAAGAGTGCCGAGTCATGGGACTAATCGGATGGGATTGCGGTACGCTTTTGATTTTTTACAAGTCAATTGGCAGAAAAATAAGCGACCTTTCACAGTAAATGCTTTACGGTATCTGTTATTTGGAGCACCGTTAAAAAAATTTTATTGCTACGGAAAGGAAATTTTTGCGCCCTGTGATGGGGAAGTCGTCGAGGTAATAGATGGTGTCAAGGAACGAAAAAGAGTTTATTGGTTGGTTGATTTAGCGATTGGCTTGAAAAATGCTGTGACGTTTAATGAAAATCGAGATAAATTTAGTCAAATAGCAGGTAATTATTTGGTGATAAAACAATCTAATAATGTTTATGTGGCCTTGGCACATTTACAGACTGATTCGCTAACCTTTTCTGTGGGAGACAAAGTAAAAAAAGGAGACCTTGTTGGAAAGGTTGGTCACTCAGGTAATTCAACCTCCCCCCATCTACATTTTCAAGTCATGGATAGCTCAGACATTGCGTCTGCTAAAGGAATTCCTTGTTTGTTTGAAGAGTATGAGGTCTTAATTTGCCATTAAGTGATTTAAATTACCAATTAATCGGCTTATTTGTTTCTAAATGGGTGAGGCAGGGGGAATCAATGCCGTCTCATAGGCGTCGATTAGAAATAGCTGAGTCAAGTAATTATTATTCGGGTAAGATAGACTATTATGTGACTTGTTCTTGATTAGACAGTTAGTCTAACTTTGTGATATAACAAGGTTAATATGACGATGCGTAAGAACGTCCTCAATTGGGATATGCGCGATAAAAATAACAAATATCACTAAAATAAATGTCCGCTGTCTGCGTACATGAACGAATCGAGAAATTTTCGATAAATAACGAAAATTATTTGTTGGGATTCAGTAAGTATTCTATAATTCCCATCAATTAATATTGAATACCGCTAAAAGCGATGTCTGTTGTCTGCGTACATGAACGAATCGAGAAATCCATAAATAGAAATACCTACCCGCAAAGAGGAGCACTAGATTGATTGTGGCTGGTTATTTTTTCAAGAGAAAACAGTAATTATTAAAATTGTCTAAGTGACAGCGAAGCATCTTTGCAAGCCGCAAATTTCTGCTCTATAATGAAATGAATAAATAGAATTTTTTACCGATGGACACTGACAAGAGGGGATGAGAGGCAATGGGGATTGATATTAAGATGTTAGGGATGATTTTCATTATAAACCTGAGTTACATTACCTTGAACACGATTAGGTTTATGTTGACAATGAAAGGATATCGAAATATTGCGCCTATTGTCAGTATCGTTGAAATAACGGTGTATGTGCTCGGTCTTAATATGGTTTTAAGTCGCTTGGATAATCCTTGGAATTTGGCTGCGTATGCCCTTGGTTATGGCATTGGAATCGGAATTGGGATTAGAATAGAAGAATATTTGGCACTGGGATATATCATGGTGACGGCAATTATTCCAGTTAAAGAAGAGAGTACGATGGCCAATGATTTACGTGATGAAGGGTTTGGGGTGACTGTGACATTTGGGTTTGGGCGTGAAGGGGAACGAATGATTCTTGAAATTCTTAGTTCCAGAAAAAATGAGCGCCGTCTATATCGTCTCATCAAAGAATTAGAGCCGGGAGCTTTTGTGATTTCTCATGAACCTAAATACATTAGTGGCGGATTCTGGACAAAAAAGGTTAAAAAGCGTCATATAAATGTATCAGTGAAACAATAAATAGCGAGAAAGAAATAAGGCTGGGACCTAGATCCTAGCCTTATTTCTTTTTAACGACTAACTTTATGTGAGAAAAGTGATATGATCTTCAGCGGGCATCTGCCTAAAATCATTATTGGAATTATTAAGGGTTTGTAAGGTATATATAATTGAATCCAAAGGGATATTTGCAACGTAACAGGCGGCAATAGCTGCTAAGAGAAAATAAACGACATCTTCTCCAATTAGGTTAACGCTGATTGTCGATTTAGTTCCGTCAACTAATAGGCTAAATGTGGTGCCAGTATCAGTTGTTAAAATGTCAGCTGCTTGGAAGTCCCCCTCACCATTACAACCGTAAGTGTAAATTTTTCCAGTCGCAAAAGGAATGAGCTGTTGACCATAAGGATCATCTATATTAATAATCGCAAGCTTTTCTTTTGTCGAAGGAGTGTGAGTTAGCTGCATAAATAAGCGGCTTTTCGTGTAAAAATAAGCTTCCATAGAACGATGGAAATCGAGATGGTCATGCCGTAAATTTGTGAAAATGGCTACATCATAATCAACCTCTAGTACGCGATTATTAGCCAAGCCATGAGAAGAAACCTCCATAGCGCAATGAGTCACATTTTGATCAACCATCTGTCTAAAAAGATGCTGAGTAGTTAAGCTATCTGGCGTTGTATTGAGTGTTGGAAATTTTTCAGTGCCAATTTTATTGTAGAGTCTGCCCATTAATCCAGTCCGTTTGCCAGCTTGACTGACTATTTCATCAATTAAATGAGTCACTGTTGCTTTTCCAGTAGAGCCCGTCACGCCAAAAAGAGTGAGTTCGTGACTTGGATTTTGATAGAAGCTATTAGCGATATGAGCCAAGGCGATTTTAGAGTCAATCACTTCAATAATTGGACAGTCAGTCTTAATCGTGTGTTTTTCAACGACAATCGCAACTGCACCAGCTGCTATGGCTTGTTCAATATAATCATGTCCATCGACCTGAGCACCTTTAATGCAGACAAAAAGACTACCAGGTATCACGTGACGGCTATCTATGGTGACATCGCTAATATCAAGGTCTAAAAAAGAATCTATGTTATTTTTATTTTCACAATTTATCAGTAATGTTTCTAATTTCATTACAATATCCTCCTAATAATTGGACTGGTACATCTGGTTAATTGTCACTTAAAAAGGCCAACAAAGTGACACTAGTTCTTGATTATTTTAACATAGCTGTTAGTTAAAATCTATTCATTTGAGGATGCCGAAGTCAGACTAAAGTCGGATTTTTAATCAATTAGCTAAAAAATATTGTTTAGCACAATACTGTGTAGTACACTGTATATAAAGAGGTGAGTTAATGACTATTGATGAGTGGAAAACTCAAGCAAAAAAAGGAACCTTAGAATTGTGTATTTTATCTTTGTTAAAAGAGCGAGATTATTATGGATATGAATTGATTAGTGTGTTAGGAAACTGGGAAATTGTGGCAGCGAATGAAAATACCATGTATCCTTTATTACGCCGTTTAACAAAAGAGGGATTTTTGACTAGTTATTGGCAAGAAAACCAAGAGATGCCTCGTAGGAAGTACTATAAAATTACTGATTTAGGAATCAATTATTTAGTTGAAATGACTGTTTCTTGGCAGCATTTGGTTAAAGCTATTGAAGATATTCAAACATTTTAGGAGGAAGTAAAAATGAATCAACAAGTTGAAGCTTATTTACAAGAGCTGAATAGTCAGCTTCGATTTTTGGAGCCTGCCGATCGACAGGATATTATCGAAGAAGTGGAAAGTCATATCTTTGAACGAATTGAGATGGGAAGCTCTGTTGAGGATGTGTTGACAGCCTTCGGTTCGCCGCGCGAGTTAGCTAGATCATATGGAGGCAAGGTACTGTCAAACAGTCATCAGCTGAGTGTTAAAAGTCTAGTGACGATGATTAAGTTTTATTTTGTAACGGGAGTAAAAGGTGTGATTGTGATACCCTTTGTGGCAATCTTGTCCTTGGTTCTTTATTTTTGCTCCTTCTTGGTTGTCATCGCTGCTGTGATTAAGGGTGTTGGAGCTGCATTAGGGTATGAGCTTCCGATAGAATTGTTAAATTTTGGTTTTTATCAAGTACCGACTGGGCTTGCAGTAGGCCTTTCAATCATTATTGCTGGGTTAATGTATGTCGGTAGTAAAAAAATGTGGGGCTTTTTAAAAGCGTATTTAGCCAATATCTCAGCTTCTTATAATAAGTTAACTCGATAGCACTACTTTCTTATGAAACTGGGGCTGTAAGTTATGTCACAGCCCCAGCATTTGCTTTTTCTATGCTACAACCATGTCTTCAAAGCGAACAACAAAGTGATTGTTAAATTCTAGTGCTTTGATTGTATCCTGAGATTTACAGCTTTCTAACTCAACGATACAGGTATTGTCATATATCGCCACGACATTCCCGATGAAAGTTCCTCCTAGTAAGACACTTTGGCATTTGTATTTTTTTCCAATTGTAATTTCATTTTTTGTCATAGTAGCCACCAACCATTTTCATATTTTGACTGCTTCTTGTTAAATAATATAATCTTTCAAATTTTAATGCTATTCTATAAAATAATCTTAATAATGACAACTATTATGCACAGCAATTTATTGGAGGGTGGGAAGTTTTTTTTTTAAGGCTGTTATCTCAAAGAATGATCAAACTATTATTTTTTTATTCGTCTGTATATTATACACTAATAAATAAAAAGACTATTTAACCTTTAATAGTTAAGTTAATTTAGCTAAAAAAAAGAGAATGATTTTATGGTGAAAAAAATGTGTGAAAATTGAGTCAAAAACTTGTAATTTTTTTATTAACCCATATAATAGAGTAATAAAGACTGTAAGCGATAACAATACGAATGACTGCTGCGGGAGAGTTCAGTGTATAAAAGTCACTGACACCGAAGGAATAAGTTTGGCGTTTGCACGTGCCTAGCGAAGATCTCAGGTCACAGGACCGCAGTCGGACGACACTCTGGAAAGCATAGTCACCGAAGGAGCAAGCTTTATTTTATGTAAGCGAAATCTCTCAGGTATCACAACAGAGGACTGCACCTTAATTTGGTGTGTTCCTCTGTTTTTTTTTATGATTATTTATTAAAAACAAAAAATGAACTATAATGGTTAATTAATTAACTAATGTTCGTCTTTTATTTGTTAAAACGAAAAAAATAAGAAGTTTAGATTTAGGTCTTCCATAAAATGACGAATATTGATAGAATAGAGTCAGAGTGTTAAGGATCATTTCTAAATTTCTTTAAAAGGGAAGGGTTGAGTAGGATGACAGAATTAAAAACACCACTTTATGACTCACATGTTGCAAGGGGGGGCAAGATGGTGCCGTTTGCTGGTTATCTATTGCCAGTGACTTATAAGCCAACAAGCCTGATTATCGAGCATCAAGCGGTAAGACAGCAAGCAGGACTTTTTGATGTGTCTCATATGGGGGCGATTTTCTTAACAGGTAAAGAAGCATTAGCCAATGCAAATTACTTATTATCAAATGATTTCACAAATATGGAGGTTGGACAAGTTCGCTATACGGTAATGCTCAACGACCGAGGTGGCGTGATTGATGATTTTATCGTCTATAAATATAATCAAGACAAGTATATGCTAGTGGTTAATGCTGCTAATCGTCATAAAGATGCTGATTGGATTGAGTCTCATATTTTTGGTGACTGCCAAATGGATGATCGTTCTGATGAAACAGCCATTTTAGCGTTACAGGGACCTAATTCAACTGATATTCTAAAAAAGGTGATGAAGGAAGAAGACATTCCTGCTAAGTATTATCGTTTTAACGAGCAGGTTGAATTAAGTGGCATCAAGGTTGATATTTCTCAAACGGGCTATACAGGTGAAAAAGGCTATGAACTTTATATGAGTCCTGAAAATGCAGTAAAGGTGTGGGATATCTTGTTAGAAGCGGGAACCGATTTAGGCTTGATTCCGGCAGCACTTGGAGCCCGTGATACGCTGAGATTAGAGGCGGGGATGCCATTGTACGGTCATGAGATGACAGACGATATTTCACCACTTGAAACGGGCTTAAAATTTGCTGTTAAAATGCAAAAAGAGGATTTTATTGGTAAAAAGGCTCTTGAAGAAAAGGGAGAGCCTACCATTAAGCGAGTTGGGTTAAAAGTTACAGGTAAAGGAATCGTTCGTGAAGGGGCACCGATTTTTGCAGAGGGCCAAGAAATTGGATTTAGCACGTCGGGGACTCATTCTCCAACTCTTGGATACCCAATCGCAATGGCCTTAATTGATAGTAAGTATGCCGAATTAGGAACGGCCTTGGAGGCAGAAGTCAGAGGTCGAAAAATACCGGTAGAAGTGGTTGCAAGTACATTTTATAAACGAGACAAATAAAAATTGAAGATAAGCTTTTGTGGGGAATCTGTAAAAAGCGTTAAAATTAGGAGGAAAAGAATATGTCATATCCAAACGAATTACTTTACACAGAGGATCACGAATGGATCAAATTATCAGAGGATGGTAAAACGGCGCTGATTGGGATTACTGAATTTGCTCAAGATCAATTGGGAGATATTGTCTATATTGGTTTACCAGAAGTGGCTGATGAGGTGAGTGCGGAGGATTCTGTTGCTGATATTGAGTCAGTTAAATCAGTTTCTGACATTTTTACACCAGTATCAGGTGTAATCAGCCGTGTCAATGAAGCTCTTGAAGAGGCACCTGAATCGGTCAATGCTAATCCATATGAGGCGTGGTTGTTTGAAGTTGGCAATGTAACGGAGGTTCAAGAAAATACATTGAGTGCAGAAGAGTATCAGAAATTTGTAGCTGAGGAGGCGTAATTTATGGGGTTAGGGAAATATGTACCCGCAACGACTGAAGAGCAACAACTGATGCTTGAAAGTATGGGCATGAAAAGTGTAGAAGAATTATACGTAAGTGTCCCACAAGAGTTACGTATTAAGGAATTAAAGATTCCCCATGCTAAATCAGAATTTGAGGTTCGTCACACACTGACGGATTTAGCGGCTAAAAATAAACTATTCTCGACTGTTTTTAGAGGAGCAGGTGCTTATAATCATTATATCCCGGCACTTGTTAAACAAATTTCTGGAAAAGAAGAATTTCTGACAGCTTATACTCCTTATCAAGCGGAAATCAGCCAAGGTGTTTTACAGGCTATCTTTGAATTTCAAACGATGATAACTGAATTGACTGGCATGGCAACTGCGAATGCCTCAGTTTATGATGGAGCGTCAGCAGCTGCTGAAGCGGTTAATATGACGATTGATCGTAAACGTAAAAAAGTCCTAGTGTCAGGGGCAGCCAATCCAATGACGATTCAAACAGTAAAAACTTACTGTGAAGGACAGGATTTAGATATTACGATTGTCCCAGAGAAAGAGGGCGTGACGGATGTTGCGGCTTTAGGGGAGTTACTAGACAAAGAGACGGCATGTTTGTTTATCCAGCAACCCAATTACTTTGGTCAAATTGAACCGGCAGAGGTTATTGGTGAATTGGTTCATGAGCATAAAGCGAAATTTATTATGGGGGTTAATCCTGTTGCAATGACGGTGCTGAAAACACCGGCTGAATTAGGCGCTGATATCGTCACTGGTGAAGCTCAGCCCTTAGGTTTACCTTTAGCTTATGGTGGGCCGTACTTAGGTTTTATGGCAACTACGGAAAAACTGACTCGCTCGTTACCGGGACGGATTGCCGGAGAAACGGTTGATGCAGATGGTGAGCGTGCGTTTGTTTTAACGCTACAAGCTCGCGAACAACATATTCGCCGAGAAAAGGCATCTTCAAACATTTGTTCAAATCAAGCTCATTGTGCGTTAACAGCGTCAATTTATCTGGCAACAATGGGGCCTGATGGTGTGAAGGAAGTTGCACGTCAAAGTTATTCAAAAACACATTATTTAGCGCAGGAGCTAACAAAAGTTCCTGGCTTTGAACTCAAACATTCAGGAAACTTTTTCCATGAGTTTTTGGCGACGACTCCAATTCCAGCAAGTGAACTATTAGCGAAGCTTGAGGCCCACGATATTTTAGGTGGGTATCCTGTCGGTGACGATCTATTGTGGTGCGCGACTGAGATGAACACTAAAGAGCAGATTAATCAATTGATATCTGTCGTGAAGGAGGTAACAGCCTAATGAAATTAATATTTGAAAGAAGTCAGCCCGGCAGGTTTAATGCTATGTTGCCCGATTTAGATGTTCCAGAATTTGAAATTCCAAATGAATTGACGCGTCAAAAAGAGCTTCGTTTACCAGAGATCGCTCAGCCAGATGTCAGCAGACACTACACTGAATTAGCAAAGCAAACCTTTGGCGTTAATGATGGCTTTTATCCTTTGGGGTCATGTACGATGAAATACAATCCTAAAATTAATGATGAAATGGCTAATTTACCTGGTTTTAGTGGCATTCACCCATTACAGCCAGAGCATACAGTTCAAGGGGCACTGGAAGTCTTTAAGACGGCTGAAAACTTGCTGACGGAAATTACTGGAATGGATTATATGACTTTCCAACCTGCAGCAGGTGCTCACGGTGAATTGACGGCTCTCTTAATGTTTAAGGCCTATCATAAAGCTAATAATGATTCAAAGCGGAACAAAATTATTGTGCCAGATGCCGCTCATGGAACGAATCCAGCGAGTGCTTCGATGGTCGGGTATGAAACGATCAACATTAAATCTAAAGAAAATGGCTTAGTTGATGTGGATGCTTTGCGAGCTGCAGTAGGAGATGACACCGCAGGCTTAATGTTAACGAATCCAAGTACAGTCGGCTTATTTGAGGAAAATATTACGGAAATTACTACGATCATTCATGAAGCTGGCGGCTTAAATTATTATGACGGGGCTAATCTAAATCCGATTATGGGAATTGTTCGCCCAGGCGACATGGGCTTTGATGTGGTTCACTTAAATATTCATAAAACCTTCTCTACGCCACATGGTGGCGGTGGTCCGGGATCAGGACCGATAGGCTGTAAGGAAATTTTGAAAGAGTTTCTTCCGTTGTATCATCCTGTACTATCTGAGGCAGGCTATGCTTTCAATACACCGACTAAAACAATAGGCAGTGTGAAAGGCTTCTACGGCCATTTTGGGATTGTTGTTAGAGCATTGACTTATATTCTTACTCTAGGTAAAGAAGGCATCCCAGAAGCTGCAACTAACGCGGTATTAAATGCTAACTATATGATGTCTCAATTGTCGGACTTGTTTGATATGCGATATGAAGGACCATGTATGCACGAGTTTGTGATGACCTTAGAACGAATGAAGAAAGAAACGGGTGTAACAGCTTTAGATGTTGCGAAGGCTATTTTGGATGATGGCATGCATCCGCCGACCATGTACTTCCCAAATGTGGTTCATGAAGCGCTAATGGTTGAGCCGACAGAAACGGAATCGAAGGAAACGATTGATGTGGCAGTGAAGGCTTATCGAGCTATTTACGAGAAAGCCTATGCTGATCCAGGGTATATCAAAGCTTCTCCTCATAATACTTATATCAAGCGAGTAGATGAAGTGAGAGCGGCAAGACAGCCAATTTTAAGCTTTCAATTTGGAGAATAAGTAGAAAAAAGAATTAAATTCGATTAAACTAAAGTCATAGGTAAAAAAAGGCGTTGGAACTATTTGCTAGTCGTTATTTTCCAGTACTCTTTACCTGTGACTTTTTTAAACTGAATGGAGGCGTGATTAGATGACAACTTATTTAAGTGACATAGAGATAGCACAGCAAACAAATCTAGTCGGAATCGAGCAAATCGGCGAGAAGCTAGGTTTAAACCGTGACACATTAGAGCTGTATGGAAACTATAAAGCAAAAATAGATCCAACCAAATTAACTCAGCAGGAAGAAAAAGGCAAGGTTATACTTGTGACCGCTATTACCCCAACACCTGCAGGCGAGGGTAAAACAACCACTGTTGTTGGGCTTGGAGATGCAATGAATCGAATTGGCAAGGAGACCATCATTGCCTTAAGAGAACCTTCTTTAGGTCCTGTTTTTGGCGTTAAAGGTGGGGCAGCGGGAGGCGGTTACGCTCAAGTTGTGCCAATGGAAGACATCAATTTGCACTTTACAGGAGACTTTCATGCAATTGGTGCAGCCAATAATTTATTAGCTGCCTTATTGGATAATCATATCTATCAAGGGAATACGCTAAACATTGATGTAAACCGAATCACTTGGAAACGGTGCGTTGATATGAACGATCGTCAACTGCGTAGCATTGTCGATGGGTTGGGGGCTCGTGTGAATGGCGTGCCTCGTGAAGATGGCTATGAAATTACGGTAGCCTCTGAAATAATGGCGGTTTTGTGCTTATCGACTGACCTAACCGATCTAAAAGCGAATCTTGGTCGTATTATTGTTGGATATACATATGAGGACTTACCTGTGACTGCTCATGATCTACAAGCTGAAGGAGCGATGGCTACGTTACTTAAAGATGCCATGAAGCCAAACCTTGTCCAAACATTGGAACACAATCCAGCGATTATTCATGGTGGCCCGTTTGCTAATATTGCCCATGGCTGTAATTCAGTTGTTGCGACGAAGACGGCGATGAAGTTAGCAGATTATGTTATTACAGAGGCTGGTTTTGGAGCCGATTTAGGTGCGGAAAAGTTCTTAGATATTAAATGTCGCAAGGCAGAAATTGAGCCAGCTGCGGTCGTTATTGTTGCGACTGTTAGAGCGCTTAAAATGCACGGTGGTTTAGCTAAGTCTGAACTGAATGAGACTAACTTGGTTGCTTTAGAAAAAGGGCTGCCTAATTTAATTAAGCATATTGAAAACATTAATGAGCTCTTTGGTTTACCTTCTGTGGTAGCAATCAATAAATTTCCTACAGATGATGCATCTGAATTGAAGTTAGTAGAAGAAAAATGCCAAGAACTTGGTGTTAATGTTGTTCTTTCAGACGTTTGGGGACAAGGCGGTGCTGGTGGCGAGGAACTTGCTCGTGAAGTGGTTCGTCTAGCCGAAACGGCGACGTCAGATTTCCATTTTTCTTATGAGTCTGATTTGAGTATTGAAGAAAAAATTAGTGCGGTTGTGACAAAAGTATATGGCGGTGAAGGAGTTAGCTATTCTAAGGTAGCTAAACGTGAGCTAGCTAAATTAACTAAGCTAGGCTTTGGCGATTTGCCGATCTGTATGGCGAAAACGCAATATTCATTTTCTGATGACCCTACTTTATTGGGGCGTCCTAGTGGGTTTGATATTGAGGTTAGCAATGTTAAGGTATCTGCTGGTGCTGGTTTCGTGGTGGTCTATACTGGCGCCGTTATGACAATGCCGGGCTTACCAAAGGTTCCAGCTGCTAATAAAATTGATGTCACGGCTGATGGCGTGATCACAGGATTATTTTAAATTAAGAAAAGTTAACTTGAAGCGTCTCTCCTGATTTTGGGAGAGGTGTTTTTTTCTACGCATAATTAAGCGTTTCTTAAGGAAAATTAAGAATTTTCAGGTCTTTTTTTAAGAGCACTCCACCAATCTGCCTATAATTGCTGTGATTAAATAGGAGGTCAAGTGGAAGCAATGTAGGTAATAAGTTACTTGCAACAAAGATAATTATCAACAAGTATGAATGAGTTTAAGAGTATGATAATATAATAACTATATCAGAAAAATGAAGGATAAACGAGGTGATAAAATGAGATTGATGATTGTAATGACTTCACACAAAGCGAGTTGATGGTCAATTTGTGTGAAGTTATGTGACCATAGTCTGGCTTTGTCTGTTATCAGAAATTAATTAATGATAAGGAGAAGTCAAAATGAATAGAGCATTACAAGTAAAGGTAGCCTACGAACAAGTCGATTTGACACCAAATTTTCAAGTGATGTTAGTTGGTGGGATGCCAACTATTTCAAAAGGGAAGCTTCATCCCTTAATTGCTCAAGTGGTGTTGATGGAGGAGGGACAACAACGCTTCTGCCTTGTCACAATAGATAATCTTGGGTTAACAACAGAGTTGGCAGATAGTTTGAGAGAAGGTATCGCACGGAAGCTGAGGACTAAGAAAGAACAGGTGATGCTATGCTTTTCTCATACGCATAGTGCTCCGCAGCCTACGAAAGAGGTCATAAACGGTCAGCGTTACTTTGAGCTGATGAGTCAAAAAATCCTTGAGGGTGTCGAAAGAGTCCTTGATAAAGGTCGGAGATGTAAGAGTGGTTGGGCTCTAACTGATACTACGATTGGTGCTAATCGACGGGGAAGTCAATATATAGACTCTCGATTAGGGGTCTTGAAGTTAGTTGATGATCTGACTGGAAAGACACTTGTCGTCATGGCGCGATTAACCGCTCATCCAAATCTTTTTATGTCAATGCCAGGCATGTTATCTAGCGATTACTTCCATAAAGCGCGTCAGGCGCTAGCTCATTATTTCGGTTGTCCTGTCATGTTGATCCAAGGGGCGGCTGGCAATATAAAAGTTGCTGGTACAGATAAAATTAAGGGTGGAACATTAGCAGATGCAGAGGCAGTTGCAAGTAAATTGGTTGAATCGGCTGGACGGTTAGAATTTGAGATGACAGATATTTGGAGGTTAAGCCTTGAATCTAAGGAACTTACCTTTTTCTCAGATGTTCCTAGTCAAAAGGAAGCAGAACGACTAGCAGCTGAAGCGATGATTGAGTGTGGCATAGAGGGCGAAGCTTGGCTAGCAGAGTGTCAGCGGTTAAGACAATTAGGTATTAACCAACAGAGCGTTAAGCGTGAGATTCAGTGTTTGACTGTCAATGAAGGGGCCTTTTGTGGACTAGCAGATGAGTTATTTTGTGAATTAGCCCTTGAGGTAAGTGAGTCGACAAACAACCCACTATTTTTCCTTAATGGCTATACGAATGGTTGTACGGGTTATTTGCCAACAGAAAGTGAGTGGCTGATTGGCGGTTATGAAATCTTGTTTAGCTTCTTGCTTTATTTTCCTTTTCATGGACATGTGATGCCCTTTAGAAAAGAAACGGCTAAGGAATTAGTCGCATTTGTTTTAAGAGAGTTTTAAAGGATACAATTAGAGGTTGGGAAATAAAGTAGATAATTAATCTGCTTTTATCCCCCCTTTTTTGCGTTTTAGGATACACAAAAATAGCGTTCCTTGATATGATTAAAGTGACAAAACCCAATCAGAAAGGAGCGCTATTTATGTATCAAAATTATAACATGGATCAAGTTGTTTTATCACTAGACTTAGAGGT
>NZ_JCAQHY010000126.1:0-29542 GCF_059621045.1 Vagococcus sp. WN80Y | reverse complement strand
TTTTTTTTTTGCAAAAAAACGGATTTGGGCCTATAGCTCAGCTGGTTAGAGCGCACGCCTGATAAGCGTGAGGTCGATGGTTCGAGTCCATTTAGGCCCATTATTTAGGCCCGTTGGTCAAGCGGTTAAGACACCGCCCTTTCACGGCGGTATCACGGGTTCGATTCCCGTACGGGTCATATTTGAGAGCTGATTGCTCTTATTTTTTTGTCTAAAAAGGACCAAACCGAAAGTATGTCTACTCTGGGTTTGGTCCATTATTGGCTTCTATGCCATTAGCTTAAATGAAAGCCAGCTAAATTTACATGTAATAATAGATAAGAAGAATCAGGATGAGAGCAGCATTTAATGTTAGCTCTCTTTTTTTGAGATTGTTATTACGTATGATGTAGATTGAAGCTAGGATAACAACGGCAAGTAATGGCAACAATAGCAGCCAAGAGACTTGCTTACTATAGACTTGGTAGCCTAGGAAAGTAATGGCAATAAGCGCTACTAAAGCGCTTAGGCGAATATAGCGTGTGTTTGAACTTGTTTTAGAGTAAAGACTCTGTGTTAGTAGTGTTCCTAAAAATAAGATGAGGAAACTGAATAGATAGGAATAAATGTAAAGCAATTTAAATGAGTAGGGATAGTGAATGCTAATCATAAGATTAAAAACCAAACCTTTGAAGAACGCATTTAAACAGGTATATAGCATTGTGTCTTGATAATGGTATTTTTCGGAGAAAGTAAAGTATTGAAACAGTTCAAACATAAGTAAGATAATCCCGTATTGAGGAGATAGTTTCGTTGCGACTATCCAAATACATACAATTCCGATGCTAGCTTTAGTAATATAATAATTTAAGGGAATGCTTTCACCTTTGGCATGGGCGATGCGAATAAAACTTTGGAATGATTCTGCTAATACTAAGTATAGAATGAACAAAACTAGGGAAAAAGTGATTTCCACCCGCTCTTCAATTAGTAAGAGACCTGGTAATATGGCGATCAAAGTTTGTAAAAGTGCTATCATCAGTGGGTAGGAATATAAGGATGGAGCGAATGTTTTTGGTGTTGTCAAAATAGTTACCTCTCTTTATGTTAATTAATTGATTTGTTTGATTATAAATATCGCTATTTTTAGGTCATCATTAATGGTAGTGGAATTTTGGAATAAGGTCAAGTTAATCTTATATTACAAAGGAAAACAAGTGCTTTTAGATTTGAAATTTGATATACTAGGAATGTTGCAAGATTCCCGATAGGATTTATTGGCTGTGCCTTTAAAAATGCCTTGTAACCGAAAATTAAGAGGGGGAATGTAGAAATGAAAGAGAAATATTTATTTACGTCAGAGTCGGTATCAGAAGGGCATCCTGATAAAATAGCCGATCAAATTAGTGATGCTATTTTAGATGCGCTATTGGCAGAAGACCCGATGGCCCGAGTGGCATGTGAAACTTCTGTAACGACAGGACTCGTTTTAGTCTTTGGGGAAATATCAACAAAAGCGTATGTTGATATTCAAAAAGTCGTGAGAGAGACAATCAAGGGGATTGGTTATACTCGCGCTAAGTACGGTTTTGATGGTGATACTTGTGCGGTGATGGTAGCGATTGACGAACAGTCACCAGATATTGCTCAAGGTGTGGACGATTCACTGGAGACTCGTTCTGATGAGGAAAATGATATTGGTGCTGGCGACCAAGGCTTAATGTTTGGTTTTGCATGTGATGAAACACCTGAGTTAATGCCTTTAGCTATTTCTTTAAGTCATCGATTGACTAAAAAATTAGCGGATTTACGTAAAGATGGAACTCTTGATTATTTACGGCCGGATGCTAAATCACAAGTGACGGTTGAATATGATGAATACGGCCATCCTTTACGTGTGGACACTGTTGTTATTAGTACTCAACATGATGAGCATGTTACTTTAGAGCAAATTCAAGCGGATGTCAAAAAATTGGTGATCCAAGCAGTCATTCCTGAGTTGTTACTTGATAGTCAAACAAACTATTACATTAATCCTACAGGGCGTTTCGTGATTGGGGGACCTCAAGGTGATTCGGGTTTAACAGGACGTAAGATTATTGTAGATACTTACGGTGGATACGCTCGTCATGGTGGCGGGGCTTTTTCAGGTAAGGACGCAACCAAAGTGGATCGTTCTGCTAGTTATGCTGCTAGGTATATTGCTAAAAATATTGTGGCGGCAGGGTTTGCTAAAAAGTGTGAGGTTCAACTTGCTTATGCTATTGGAGTTGCGCAGCCAGTTTCGATTTCAATCGATACATTTGGAACTGGGACAGTTTCAACTGATAAGTTGATTCATGCGATTCGTGAAAATTTTGATTTACGTCCTGCGGGGATTATTGAAATGCTCGATTTAAGACGACCGATCTATCAAAAGACGGCAGCTTATGGACATTTTGGTCGTACAGATGCTGATTTTACTTGGGAGCAAACGGATAAAGTTGATGCTCTCAAGACAAGTTTGGCAGAGTAATAGAGGCGGCTCCTAGTGAAGGTATATCCTTTATTAGGAGCCGCTATTTTTAAGGAGTTTGAAATGAGAAAGATGAGGATATTATGGTAAGACAAAAGGAAACAAATGTTAAAATCGTAACGTTAACAGTCTTTATTGCGACATTTATGACAGCGATAGAGGCGACGATTGTTTCAACTGCGATGCCAACAATTGCAGGCCAGCTGAAGGGCGGCGAAATAATGAGTTGGGTGTTTTCAATTTATTTATTAACTAATGCTATGATGACCCCTGTCTATGGAAAATTAGCGGACAGAATTGGACGCAAATCAATTTTTCTTTTTGGGATAGTTGTGTTTATTATTGGTTCTTCTTTATGTGGTATTTCAAGTAGTATGTTTCAATTGATTGTATTTAGAGCTATACAAGGAATTGGGGCGGGAGCTATTATGCCAGTTGCATTGACAATTATTGCTGATATTTACCCAATTGATAAGCGGGCTAAGGTTCTAGGCCTAAGCAGTGCTTTTTGGGGAATAGCAAGTGTGGTAGGGCCTCTATGCGGTGGCTTTATTGTAGATACGGTTGGGTGGCACTGGATTTTCTTTGTGAATGTTCCGATTGGGATTATTTTAGTCTGTTTGATTATGATTTTTTTAGTAGAGCCCAAAAATGATCATGAAAAACAACCGATTGATATATTGGGTAGCGTCTCCTTAATGATGTTTTTGTTGGCGTTACTATATGGTTTCCAAACACTAAGTGAAGGGACTGGCTTTGGTGTCGGAACGATGATTTCCTTTGCTGTTGCAATGGGTTTTTGCCTTCTGTTTGTGATAGCTGAAAAACGTGCAAAGGATCCAGTAATTTCCTTGGATTTATTTAAGAACAAAACCTTTATGATTGTTAATTTGATTGCGGCATTGGTCAGTGGCTTTTTAATGGGGGTTGATGTGTATATCCCGATGTGGATGCAGGGCGTTCTTGGTTTGAAGGCCGCTCTTGGCGGCATGGCTTTGGCACCATTATCCTTTACTTGGATTATAGGATCGTTAGTAGCGGGTCGACTTTTAGAGAAAACGACGACAAAACGGACATTAACAATAGGTTTGCTCATCATCATTATCGGTGGGTTATTGTTAGCTAATGTTCCTGTCACCACTCCTTTCTGGGTGTTTTGTCTAATTTCTGGGTTGACTGGAATTGGGTTGGGGATTACTATTACAGGTTCTACAGTTAAGGCTCAAAGTAGTGTCTCACAGGAAAATATTGGGGTAGCCACTTCTTTTAACACCTTGTCTCGGACCTTGGGACAAACAATTATGGTCTCGATTTTTGGTGTTATTTTAAATAATCATTTAAATGCTGAAATCGCTGCTAACACTCATCTGGGGCTAAAACGAGAAATGATTGATCAACTGTCTAATCGACAAACACTTTCTCAATTAGCAACAGAGGTAGTTGAGCCGTTGCGTGAAATTTTATATAAAGGTCTACACAGTGTCTATTTTGTTGGCGTGGTTCTATTGATTGTGGCAATGATTTTCAATCAATTCCAGAAGTCAGAGCGATTAATGGGCAATGATTAATACCAAAAAAGCTAAGCAATCTGATTAACAGTGCTTAGCTTTTTTACGTTCAATAGCAATTAAAATTGGCGGATTGTTTTTTTGGTTAATAAACTGATAGGATAAGACATTATAGTCTTGCTGAGGAATGTCTTGGACAAAGGATAAAACCGCCTCTTTTTCTGTTTCTCCGCCATCGTGGCCATAATAAATGACGATGATAATCCGTCCGCCAACGGCCAATATGGGTAAAAGGCTAGTTAGGGCTTTTAAGGTTGTTTCTTTCTGAGTGATAATAGATTTGTCACTCTTTGGTAAGTAGCCGAGATTAAAAATAGCGGCTTTTATGACTATATCTTTACTTAATAGATCTGCAATTGTTTCATGTCCTTGATTAAGCAAAGTAACTCGTGAGTTTAAATCGGCTTCTAGAAGCTTTTGACGGCTTGTTTCGATGGCTTGAGCTTGGATATCGAAACCGTAAACATGACCTGTAGAACCGACTAAATCTGCTAAAAAGAGGGTATCGTGACCATTGCCTACGGTACCGTCTACAACATTATCACCTTGAACAATAATTTCTTTGAGTAATTGATGACTATAATGTAAGGCGGTTTGCAACATAAGACGCCTCCTCTCGACAATTAAATAGACCTTGGTAGCTTTGACGTTTCTGTAATTCTTCGTCAATTGCATTTAAAACTTCCCATTTTTTCAAACTCCACATAGGACCAATGATGCTGTCTCGAGGCGCATCTCCTGTCAGTCTGTGAATAACGATTTCTGGTGGGATTAGCTCTAATTGATCACAAATAACAGAAACATAAGTATCACGGTCCATCAAAGATAAACGTCCTTCAACGTAGTCTCTAACCATTCTTGTGTTAGTCATTAGGTGTAGCAGGTGGAGTTTTATCCCTTGAATATCCGAATCTTGGATGGTTCGTCTGACATTTTCGATCATCATATCCGTTGTTTCACCAGGTAACCCGTTAATTAAATGAGTACAGACCCTAATGTTATGACGTCTTAATTTAGCGACACCTTGAAGGTATGTATCGTAGTCATGGGCGCGATTGATATGATGACTGGTTTCTTCATAGGTTGTTTGAAGACCTAACTCTACCCATAGATAGTAACGTTCATTCAATTCTGCTAAATAAGCAACGACATCATCAGGCAAGCAATCTGGACGAGTACCGATGGAAATGCCAACAACGCCTGGTTCATTTAAGACCTGTTCAAATCGGTGGCGAATGGATTCAACAGAACCATGAGTATTAGTAAAATTTTGAAAATAGACTAAGTATTGAGTCACATTAGGCCATTTGGCGTGCATGCGGGTAATTTCTTTTTGAAATTGCTGTGGTAAAGGTTCAGTTGGCGCTAAAATCATGTCGCCGGAGCCAGAAACACTACAAAAAGTACAGCCTCCCTTGGCGACAGTGCCGTCTCGGTTTGGGCAATCAAAACCAGCGTCAATCGGTACTTTAAAGAGTTTTTCACCAAAGGTTTCTCTTAAAGCATAGTTCCAAGTGTGGTACCGTTTGTTAGGGTCAGATGTAAAGTTAAAGTGAGTCACGTAATTACCTTCTTTTATTTTTGTTTTCCTTGAAAGCGCCAGATGAATCGACGTTTTTGAAAGGTAGGATAAGTTCCTAAAATCCAAGCGGCTCCAAGTAGAAAGCCACCAAGAATGTCTGTTGGGTAATGGACACCAACATAGATTCGGCTAATGCCGATAATGAGTATCATTAAACCTAGAAAAATTTGGCCAATTAACCGAAACCGTTGATTGGCAATAAAACGGGGCAAAATCAGAATCAGTGTGCCGTAAAAAAGCATGCTACCCATGGCATGCCCACTTGGAAAGCTAAAGTGGGTCTCGTTGACGAGATGAGGAACACTTGGCCGAGGCCGTTCGAAGACAAATTTAATTAAATAATTTCCAATACCAGCAACAAGTGCGGAATTGATGATTAACCAAAGTGCTTCACTCCAGAATTTACGGTACCAACAAATTAATGTGACAACTAAGACAAGGCCAGCGATAACTGTACCACTACCAAGTTGAGTAATTGCAATATAGAAAGTTGATTTTCCATTAGTCATGTGAGCACGAATTAGCCCTGCTATAGGCTGATCAATCACATTGAGAGAGCTTTCGTAAAATTTAACAAGATATCCTAAGATAACAAAAAGTACTAAGCAACAGCTTGCAGCAAAATGCCAGTAAAGATTTTTAGATGAATCCATGATAATGAGTCCTTCCTGATAGCGCTGAACTGTATTAAATTGGGAACAGCGGCTAGAATATAACCTAAGAAAAAGCCCTCTAGTATCATAACTAAAGAGCTTTTTCTATTATAGCACAAATTTTCTTGCGATTTAATTGGGTTAATAGGTTTTAATTTTTTTTATAAATTTTCTTCAATGGCAGCAGTAATATCGTTCTCAATGTCATTAAACGTTTCTTCGACGTCCTCGTCGTAATCCTCATATTCAGAGTCCTCATCATAGACACGAATATCCCCGTGAAGTGATTCAAGTGTCATTGCTGGTCCGCCGGTTCCTTTTTTTAGTTTGTCGTGATTCTTACCAAATAAACTAACAGAACCGTTGCTATTTTTAGTAGTAATATTAAAATTACTTGGTCGTTTTTCAAGAGCGATACGGATATCCCCACTCGTAGTTTTTAGATCCAGATCGTCTGTTAGTTTACCATATTCCCAATCAATACTCCCATCAACAGTTGTTGCGGATACTTTTCCTTTGATTTCATTGAGGGAAATAAAGCCGCCTTCAGTTTTGATTTTGCTATTCCCAATCAAGTTATTTAAAGAAATATAGCCATCCGTACTTTGAATTTCAAAAGTTTTAGCTCGGCTACCACTAACAGTGAAGGAACCTTGGTCTCCCTTTATTGCGAGAGTATTTTCAGCTGTAATATTATCTAAATCAACGCTACCAGATTTGGCATTGACAGTCAGTGAATCTAAATGAAGATTGTCTAAGCTAGAATGGCTAGCTTGATCTGTATTAAAGGTTAAGTCAGTCGCATTTAATCCGCTAATATCAATTTGGCTATTTTTTGTTCCATTGACTGTAATTGATTCAAAAGAGCTTGGAACAGCAATATTAACATATTGTGAAAAGCCTAACTGAATAAAATTACGATAATCTCCTGTTTCAGTGAAAGTAACATCAATCGTCGTTTTATCACCAGTTTCACCAGGCTTCCAAGTAAAGCTTTGTTTGCCCATTACAGAGTGAGCCTCACCAGAAACATGGATATCCTGATCCTCAGATTCGTAGACATTATAATTAATGTTACCTTTCAAGGAAATATCTAGGTTTTTCTTATTTTTTTTAATTTTGTATCGCTCATTGATCGCAGTTTTGGTTTGTTTTTCTGCCTTAGGAAAATTTATTGCTGAGCCAACACCACCAATGATCGCGAGGATTGTTCCAAATACAGCAAAGCTGATGACTTTCTTTTTCATTAATGTCGCCCCCGTAACGTGTTGATGTTCCATTTCGTATAGTATTTAATGAAACGGAATGAATAGGTAGTGATAGGTACCATAATCGCTAAGCCTATAAAACCAAGGCCACAGAAGAATAGCGTAAAAAATAAGAGAGAGAACGCGACTGCACCGCTAGTCATAAAGAAGGTGACAATCCCTATGATCGGCATCAAAACTAGGATAAGTGTTACGAGCCACAAAGCAAATAGAACAGAAAGACCGGCAACTATCATCCAAATCATAAATAGGAAGTTGAAGAGTAATACGCCTGCTACTTGACAAAAGCGAATGAAAAAAGACGGTTTCTTAGGTGCTTGCTCGTAATGTGAGTCATAATTTTGGTAGTAGCCATATTGACCATTAGTCTTATTAGCTTGAGTAAATTCTTGCCACTCATCATGAGCAGCAGTTTCTTCATCAGCTGAAATGCCAAATTCCTGCAATATTTCATCCGCAATTTCTCGAGGATTTCCTAGGCATTTTGATACATCAGCTTCTGTTTGGCCTTCTGCGAGCTGTTTATCAAATTTTTCGCCATATAGTTGTAAGATATATGCGAGCTGTTGTTTTGGTAATGCTTTTAAATGAATTTTTAATTCAGTTAGAAAATGTTCTTTATTCATATCTGCTCCTCGATTCTAAGGTCATGTTAGTTTAAATGGACGTGACGTCATTCTTGATACTTTAAATATATCGTCTAATTGCTGATTAAACAATAGGTTTGGACAAAAATCGGCCTAAAGTATGAGGGCAAATCAGTACATAGAACGATATGTAAAAGGTTATTTTTTGAACTGATAAACATGTAACAAAAATGACACTAATAATCGATTGTTACAGTCACTTAACAATCGGTTGAATATGCAGATATTTATTTTTAATGCTGTTGGTAATGGTGTATACTGGTACTAGAGTTTTCATTAGAACGATGAATGGACAGGGGGAGATTGCAACCATGAATGAAAAACGATATCGGAGGAATTCGAACATCCAAACTAGTCTAAAATTAATCGCTCCTTTCAAAAAAGGGGTTTCTTTGTTTGGTACAACAGTTATGCTGACAGCAGCGGTTATACCAACTTTTGCGGCTAAAGTAGAAGCTGATGAAATGAAAGAATTAGAACCAAAAGTATTGGATAGTAGTGAAATTAATCAAGGGGCAGTTGAACAAACGACCGATTCAACAACTGAACAGAGTACTACCCAAGAGAGTACATCTGATCAAGAAACTATCAATTCGGAAGAGAATTCGACAGCTGAGTCAACATCAGTGGAAGAGCCTGATACGAGTGAGGTAGAGAGTGAATCATCTACTTATTCTGAAGCAGAAGAAGCAAATAAAGATGGCGAATCGGTAGAAATTCCTAGTGATATTATGTCTGCTTCAATGATGATGCGAAGCGTTTCGCCAAGCACGTTTATTGAACAAGTTGGCAGTCAAGCCCAGGTGGTAGCAGCTAATAATAATTTGTATGCGTCTGTTATGATTGCCCAAGCAATTTTAGAAAGTGCGTGGGGCGGAAGTGCCTTAGCATCAGCGCCTAATCATAATTTATTTGGTATTAAAGGCTCATACAACGGTCAATATGTTGAAATGAGAACACAAGAAGTTATTAATGGTAAGTGGGTAACGGTAACAGCGAAGTTTAGAAAGTACCCCTCTTATTCAGAGTCTTTACTAGACAATGCGTATGTGCTAAAAAATACGTCATTTCAATCGGGCGTTTATTTTTATAGTGGCGCTTGGAAAAGTAATACTAACTCTTACCGTGATGCGACTGCTTGGCTAACAGGCCGCTACGCGACTGATCCAGGCTATGCGGGTAAATTGAATAAAATTATTGAAAATAATAACTTGACTCGTTTTGATACGCCAGGGAGTGGGACTGGCAATAATGGAAATAACGGGAATGCTGGCGGCAATACGGGTGGAAATACCGGTGGCAGTAATGTAACCACGCCTAGTACGGGAACGTACACTGTTGTCTCAGGTGATACGTTGTTTGGTATTGCGAGAAAGCACGGTGTGACCGTAGCAAACCTCAAATCATGGAACAAGCTAACTAGTGATACAATTTATGTTGGTCAAAGTTTAGTTGTTAAAGCGTCAGATACAGGAAATGGTGGCAGTACAGGTGGTAACACCGGCGGTAATACAACCCCGCCAACTACAAGTGATACTCATACTGTTGCATCAGGAGATACCTTGTCCGCGATTGCTAGACGTTATGGTGTGACTGTTGCGAATCTTAAGTCGTGGAACAGTTTATCAAGTGACCTGATTTATGTCGGTCAGAGCCTCAAAGTTAAAGGGTCGACAGGTGGTAATAACTCAGGTAATACCGGTGGCAATACAACGGCGCCAAGTACAGGCTCAACATACACAATTGTCTCAGGTGACACACTTTCAAGCATTGCAAGAAAATATGGAGTGACGGTTGCAAATCTTAAGTCGTGGAATAATTTATCAAGTGATTTAATCTATGTCGGCCAAAAGCTTAACGTAAAAGGGTCGACAGGTGGTAATAATACAGGTAATACGGGTAGTAATACAACCTCTCCGAATACAGGAACCACACATACAATTGCTTCTGGTGATACACTTTCAAGTATTGCGAGAAAATATGGAGTGACGGTTGCAAATCTTAAGTCGTGGAATAATTTGACGAGTGATTTAATTTACGTGGGACAGAAGCTTAGTGTTAAAGGGAATAGTGGTTCTAATAATACGACCAACTCAGGCAACAAAGTATCATCAAATAACTCCTCATATACAGTTGTTTCAGGTGACACACTGTCGAGTATTGCGAGAAAATACAATACTACAGTCGCAAATGTCAAAGCGTGGAACAATTTGACGAGTGATCTGATCTATGTCGGACAAAAGTTAAGTGTAAAAGGAGCGGCTAGTAATTCTTCAAGTAACTCTAATACAACTAACACCGCGACGACAGGTTCGTACAGTGTGGTTTCAGGTGATACCTTAACAGGTATTGCGAGTCGTCATGGTATTAGTGTGGCTAATTTAAAATCATGGAATAATTTAACCAGTGACACTATCTATGTGGGACAAAAATTAGTTGTTAAAGGAAGCGGAGCAGGTAATTCAGGCACAGTAGCAAGTAAAAATCATAAAGTGGTTTCAGGTGATACGTTATGGTCAATTGCTGAAAAGAATCGTGTGACTGTTAAGCAATTAATTTCTTGGAACAATTTGAAAAGTGATTCTATTTATATCGGGCAGGTCTTACGTGTGAAATAGTCGTAAAAGGAAGTAAGTCTTACTTGCAGAATCAGTAGGAATTTGTTAGTATAAGGTCAGTAAGACAATGATGAGGAGTAGTAAAGAGCATAACAGTTTAAGAGAGCACATGGTTGGTGGAAATGTGTCTGAGATGCTTTTGAACTTACCTTTGAGTCATTTAGTTGAAAAGGCTAAATCGGGGCGCATCCGTTAGCATGCTAGAGATTTAAATGACATCATTTAAATAAAATTAGGTGGTACCACGTAATAAACAACGTCCTATAAAAGTAGCTTAGTCTGCTTTTGTAGGATTTTTTTGTCTTTTAAGAAAGTAAGAATGCTTTTTGGGGCAGGTTGAAATTCGTGAACTGTTTTTATTTAACGCTGAAGTAGTGTGGGTCGCAATGATTTTAGTAGTTTATAGTAAAAGAAATACGAACAGTTTTAACTGTGAATTATGAGTGGAGGAAAAAAGATGTCCTATCAACACAAGACAATTGAAAAAAAATGGCAAAAATATTGGGCAATGCACAACACGTTCAATACAACTGAAGATACAGAAAAGGAAAAATTTTATGCACTTGATATGTTTCCTTATCCATCTGGGCAAGGGCTTCATGTTGGTCATCCAGAGGGATATACAGCAACAGATATTCTTTCTAGAATGAAACGAAGCCAAGGATATAATGTGCTTCATCCGATGGGCTGGGATGCCTTTGGTTTACCCGCTGAGCAGTATGCACTTGATACGGGGAATGATCCAGCAGAGTTTACTCAAAAAAATATTGAAGTATTTCGTCGTCAAATCAATTCACTTGGTTTTAGTTATGATTGGAACCGCGAGATTAATACAACAGATCCTCATTACTATAAATGGACTCAGTGGATATTTGTACAAATGTTTGAACGTGGATTGGCTTATGAAGCAGAGGTTCCAGTTAACTGGTGTCCAGCTTTAGGGACGGTTTTGGCAAACGAGGAAGTGATTGATGGGAAGTCTGAGCGTGGTGATCATCCTGTCTATCGTGTTCCGATGAAGCAGTGGATGCTAAGAATTACTGAATATGCGGATCGTTTGATTGATGATTTGGAAGAAGTCGAGTGGCCAGATAGTATTAAAGAGATGCAAAAAAATTGGATTGGTCGTTCTGAAGGAGCTAATGTTACATTTAAAGTGGCGAATTCTGATAAAGAATTTAGTGTGTTTACAACACGCCCGGATACTTTATTTGGGGTCACTTATGCTGTTTTGGCACCTGAATTGCCTTTAGTACAAGAGATTACTACGGCGGAACAAATTGTTGCTGTGACGGATTATATTGAAGAGGCCGGCAAAAAGTCTGAGCTAGCAAGAACTGATTTGGCAAAAGATAAAACGGGAGTCTTCACAGGTGCGTATGCTATTAATCCCGTTAATGGTAAAGAGATTCCAATTTGGATTTCAGATTATGTGTTGTCTACGTATGGAACTGGGGCAATTATGGCTGTACCCGCCCATGATCCACGAGATTATGAATTTGCCAAACAATTTGATTTAGAGATTGTACCCGTTGTTGAGGGTGGGGATATTTCTAAAGAGGTTTTTGTTGGAGATGGCCCACATATTAATTCTGATTTCCTTAATGGTCTAAATAAAGAAGAGGCAATTGCAAAAGCCAATGATTGGATAGAAGCAGAAGGCGTCGGCAAAAAAGAAATTAGCTATCGCCTTCGTGATTGGTTATTCTCTCGACAGCGCTATTGGGGTGAGCCAATTCCAATTATTCATTGGGAAGATGGCACAACAACCGCTGTGCCAGTGGAAGACTTACCACTTAAATTGCCTGTAACGACCGATATTCATCCTAGTGGCACAGGCGAGTCACCACTTGCTAATATCGATGAATGGGTTAATGTCGTTCATCCAGAAACAGGAATGAAAGGGCGTCGTGAAACGAATACAATGCCGCAATGGGCAGGTAGTTCATGGTATTACTTGCGTTTCATTGATCCTCATAATAAGGAGGCAATTGCTAGCCCAGAAAAGCTTAAGGAATGGATGCCAGTTGATATTTATATTGGTGGAGCAGAACATGCTGTTCTGCACTTGCTATATGCTCGATTCTGGCATAAGTTTCTTTATGATATTGGGATTGTTGAAACAAAAGAGCCATTCCAAAAATTGTATAACCAAGGAATGATTCTTGGTAGTAACAATGAAAAGATGTCAAAATCTAAAGGTAATGTGGTTAATCCTGATGAAGTTGTCGCGAAATACGGAGCAGATACTCTTCGAATGTACGAGATGTTTATGGGACCACTTGATGCTGCCATCGCTTGGAGTGAAAATGGTTTAGAAGGAAGTCGTAAATTCTTGGATCGTGTCTGGCGTTTGGTAGTTGATGAAGAATCAAAAATGCGTGATCGCATTACAACATTTAATGATGGGAAGTTGACAAAAGTTTACCATCAAACGGTTAAAAAGGTGACGGAAGATTATGAAAATTTACGCTTCAATACTGGGATTTCTCAATTGATGGTTTTCATCAATGAAGCTAATAAGCAAGAGGTTCTCCCTTACGATTATGTAGAAGGGTTTATCCAATTGTTAGCACCGATTGCGCCGCATATCAGTGAAGAATTATGGGAGATTACTGGGCATAAGGATAGTTTGACTTATGTTCAGTGGCCGACATACGATGAGGCGGAATTAATAGAAGATGAGATCGAAATAGTGATTCAAGTCAATGGAAAAGTCCGAGCGAAGGTGATGATTGCGCGGGATACTGAAAAGGAAGAATTGGAACGGTTAGCGATGGCTAATGATCTGATTAAGGAACAGCTAGAAGGGAAGAAGATCCGTAAAGTTGTTGTTATTCCGAATAAATTGGTTAATATTGTAGCCAATTAAATAGTTGATGAGCGGGAAGGAAAAGGGTGAGACAAAAAAGTCTCGCCCTTTTCTTGGTTCATGGGATAAATGTGTTTCAAAAGGGCAGTCACTGAATGTTGTTTGTTGTGTTTATTTCTTAAAAAATAAGGGCTATCAAAATTTATGTTTCAACTTCATTCTTTATGCTATTTAATTTGGTCACATTTTTCTTAAATTGTTAATAAACTTTAGAAGCTTTTGTAACAGCTCTATATTTCCTTGTCATTTTCACGTATAATAGAACTGTTGAGAAGATTTTTCCCATAGTTTTTTTTGTGAGTTTAGCTTATAATGTAATTATTATAGGTATGTTATTTGTTGAAACGATTCCAAGTGGTGAATTTAATACGTTAAATGTGAAAATCATTTGATTGCTCTTAACGAATAATAATTAATTTGGTAAAATGGGTCATACAAGTGTGAGAGTGACTATTTTTAATTGAGAGACTAGAATTGTGAGAAAGTTGGACATGATTAATGCAAATTCCAAATGAGAATTTTGAACAAAAGGATATTGAATCAAAACAAAAAATGGTTCGTGGTTCAATCTGGATGACAGCTGGTAGTGTTATCTCTAGATTGATGGGGGCTATTTATATTATTCCTTGGTATGCTTGGATGGGTGAAAATGCTAAGATTGCTAATAACCTATTTACTAAAGGATACAACATATATGCCTTGTTTTTAATGATAGCAACTGCTGGGATTCCAGGGGCAATAGCGAAACAAATTTCTCATTATAACTCATTAAATGAATATGGCTTGAGTAAGAAGTTATTTCAAAAGTCAATGATGCTGATGGCTGGCTTAGGTATCGCATTTGCTGGAATAATGTTTTTTGCCGCAAATGTTTTATCTGCGGGTGATAGAGATTTGATTCCTGTTATGAAGGCATTAAGTGTGGCACTATTAGTATTTCCTTGTATGAGTGTTATCCGTGGCTTTTTCCAGGGGTATCATGACATGATGCCATCGGCTGTTTCTCAGATAGTTGAGCAGTTTGCACGAGTGTTTTATATGCTTTTGGCTACGTATATTATTATGAAAACGGGAAGCGGCGATTATGTTAAAGCGGTAACTCACTCAACTTTTGCAGCTTTTATAGGAATGCTTGCGGCTATTGCAGCTCTTTTATGGTTCTATCAACGTTACTCAGGCACGTTAAAAGAATTAGAAGCAAATAGTAACAATGAATTGAAAATTGCTACAAATGATTTATTAAAAGATATGATGATTGAAGCTTTTCCGTTTATCGTCATCGGGTCAGCAATCACTATTTTTAAGATTTTCGACCAGTATACATTTGAGCGTATTATGCATAGTCTGACAAATTTTACTGATACACAGGTTAAGGAATTGTTTACTTTGTTTAGTGCGAATCCAGACAAATTAACCATGATTACAATTTCGATTGCAACGTCGTTATCAGTAACGAGCTTGCCTCTTGTAACAGAGGCTTTTACGATGAAAAATCGTAAAGGAGTTGCAAAATTGGTTAGTGATAACTTTCAGTTATTCTTTTTTGTGATGATTCCTGCAACAGTTGGGATGGTTATTTTAGCAGAGCCATTAAACACACTTTTTTATGAACATGATGTACTAGGAACGTCAGTATTGGTTGAAGCTTGTTATGTGGGGATTATTTTAGGGTACTACATGCTTGTCTCCACAACACTTCAAGGCCTTTACGAAAATAAGAAAGCGATGATTTATCTGGGAATAGGTTTCATAGTGAAAGTCGTCTTACAGTATCCCTTTATTTGGGCATTTGGTGTGTACGGTCCATTATTATCAACAGGTGTTAGCTTCATCGTAGCATCTTACCTAACAACACGAGAGATTCGTAAAATTACGAAATTTAATGTTAGTTTAACTGCTAGACGGACATTATTAATGACCTTACTGAGTATCGTAATGGCTATAGCGGCTTGGTTAGCACGTGTTTTACTTTATGTAGTAATGAGCCCAACTAGTAAGATGCAGTCATTTGTTATTGTCATTCTCGTAGCGGCGATCGGTGGAGGAGTTTATGGCTATCTGGCATTGAAACTCAAATTAGCTGATAAACTATTGGGCGAACGAGTAGCAGGAATTCGTCGTCGTTTGAAAATAAAACCTCTTTAATTTGGCGAGGGAGAGCGTGTTAAAAATCAAGAGGGCGGGACTTATGTCCCCCCTCTTTTTTAGGAGGTAATGACAGCATGAGATTGGATAAGTTTTTAAGTCATACAGGGTTTGGTAGCCGTAAGGAAGTCAAGCAGTTACTTAAGAAGAATGAGGTACTGGTTAATGGTATGCGCGTAAAAGATGGGAAACAGGCAGTTGATGAGCTTGCTGATGAGGTTGTAGTTAATGGTGTGTTGGTTACTTATCAAGCCCTTTTCTATTATATCCTTCATAAGCCAATGGGTGTCATATCGGCTACAGAAGACCCGAGCCATCGGACTGTTTTAGATTTGTTATCGAAGAAAGATTATCGAGAGGATTTGTTTCCAGTCGGACGTCTGGATAAGGATACAACTGGTTTATTAATTATTACAAATGATGGCGTATTTAGCCACAATGTGTTGTCACCCAAAAAGCATGTCTCAAAGCGATATTTTGCTGAAATTAGGGGAGTTGTAACGGCTGAGGACTGTCAAGCCTTTGCTGATGGGCTGACTATTTCGGGCGGTGAGACTTGTCTGCCCGCAAAGTTGGAGATAGTGTCAGTGGCTCTAGATAATCAAACCTCAGAAATTCGAGTGACTATTACAGAAGGTAAATACCATCAGGTTAAACGAATGTTTGAAGCTGTTGGGAAACAGGTGACGAGATTGCACCGAGAGGTAATGGGTGGATTAATCTTGGATGACTCTTTAGCTTCAGGTGAGTACCGATTACTAAAAGAACATGAATTGGTGCTTTTGGGTATCAAGGAGATAGAAGAATAGGATGAGAGTGAGCTGTTTCATCAAGCTTTTTTTGAGCAAAAATGATATGATAAAGAAAGTGGTCAAACAATTACGGTTTCAATGAGGAGTGGATAAAATGACAATTGATTGGAAAAAAGAAGTAGAGGCTCGAAAAGACGATTTATTTAAAGATTTAGTTGATTTGTTAAGTATTCCTAGTGTTAGAGAAGATGATAAGGCAACACCAGATGCCCCTGTTGGTCCGGGACCTAAAGCGGCATTACTGCGCTTTTTAGAGATCGGTGAGCGCGATGGTTTTATTACTAAAAATATTGATAACTTGGCTGGTCATTTGGAGTATGGTGCTGGTGATGAAACAATGGGAATCTTTGGTCATGTTGATGTGGTTCCAGTTGGTACGGGATGGGAAACTGATCCTTTTAAACCAGAAATACGTGATGGTAAACTATACGCTCGAGGTTCAAGTGATGATAAAGGACCAAGTGTCGCAGCTTACTATGCATTAAAAATTATTAAGGAGTTAGAATTACCTATTTCTAAGCGAGTTCGCTTTATTATTGGAACGGATGAAGAAAGCGGCTGGAGCTGTATGAATCGCTATTTGGAAGTTGAAGAAAAGCCTGATTTTGGTTTTGCTCCAGATGCGGAATTCCCAATTATTAATGGTGAAAAGGGGATGGCTAACATCAATGTTAATGTAGGCGGAACGAATGAGGGAGATTATCGTTTGGTCAGCTTTGAATCAGGCTTACGTCCAAATATGGTACCTGAATCTGCTACAGCTGTTATTGATGTTTTGACTGTGGAAGAAGCAGCAAAGATGGAAGCACGTTTTATTGATTTCGTCGAAAAATCACCTGTTTCTGGCAATGTTGAGATAAGTGGTACAACAGTGACTTTAATGGTTAAAGGGAAGTCAGCTCATGGAGCTAGCCCAGAGTCAGGAATTAATGGCGGGACTTATATGGCTGTTTTCTTAGCAGGCTTTGCTCTTGGTGGTGATGCTCAAACATTTGTAGACGCGATTGCTAATTATCTGCATGAAAATTCACGGGGAGTGGCCTTAGAAATTGCACATACGGATGAAGTAATGGGCGAGTTGACGATGAATCCAGGAATCTTTAATTTTCAAGCGGATGCGTCTGAGGGGAATAAAGTAACCTTGAACATTCGTTTCCCTAAAGGGGTGACTCATGATGGACTGGAGGCAACTATTGGTGAGAAGTTAGGAGCTAAAGTTAGAATCGACTCTGAAGCTCGTGGTCAAGTTCCTCATTATGTTCCTGCCGATGATCCATTGGTTAAGACTTTGTTGGCTGTTTATGAAAAGCATACAGGTCTAAAAGGTGCGGAAAAAGTAATTGGTGGTGGTACTTTTGGACGCCTCTTAGAGCGTGGAGTTGCTTATGGTGCCATGTTCCCAGATAGTGTTGATACCATGCATCAAGCTAATGAATTTATGGCAGTCGATGATATCGTAAAAGCGACAGTTATTTATGCAGATGCGATCTATTCATTAATTAAATAAGCATAAAAAAGAGCCGTGACGTAGGTCATAGCTCTTTTTGATTTTTTAGTTATTTAATTCAGCTGCCTTTTGTAAATCTTCAACTTCGACTACTTTATAATCTTTCCGTTCTAACTGCTCTATAACCGTGTTTAAAGTTACTTCATCTGTATCAGCTGGTAAGGTGAAGAGCATCCGACGAATGAACTCATCTTGCCCCACATCTAAAGTAATGCAGCTAGTGATGGCCGAGTGTTTAGAGATGATCTTTGAGATGGCAGCTAAGTCACCACGGCGACCAATTGAGGCAACTGTAAGCACATAACGACCTTCTTTAACATTCCAAGATTGAGCTAAAATATTTAATAATTTGCTGTGGGTTAAAATACCATAGAAATGATTATTTTCATTCAGAACAGCAATGTATGGTAGTTCTTTAATTGTAAAGAAAATCTTGAAGAAGGATGAATTTAAATAAATGAATTTTGTTGCATTTTTAAGTAAATGGGTCACAGGTAACTGCATGTCTCCACCATTCGCTTTATGGCGGTAAATATGCATTTTATAGATATTTCCACGGAAAATTTTTCCTGATTCATCCAGAATAGGAACACATCGATAACCAGACTCTTCCAAGATGTTTAGTGCATTTTCAAGAGTACAGGCTTCGTCAACTGTTGTTAGATCACGTTTGCGAATGCAAACTTGTTTGATAAGCATAATACAACCTCCAATTATGAGTGCTTTGTTATTATTATCTTACCATAGAAACGTCAAAAGCCCTAGGAAAAGCTCAGTTAAACGGCCTGTAAGAAGAGAGATAGACATTGACATGTATAGAAAATGGTGTTAATGTAGATTAGTAAAAGAATAGATAGAATGGAGGAAATGAACAGTGGCAACAAAGAAATTGTCTCTTGCCTGTTCAGTTTGTGGTTCTCGTAACTATTCTAAAGCTGTCAATGAAGGACAGCGCACTGAACGTTTGGAAATTAAAAAGTTTTGTAAATATTGTCAAAAGCATACATTGCACAGAGAAACTAAGTAAGAGGTTGGAGGTTAGAAAAAATGTTTAAATTTTTAGCAAGTGTTCGTGATGAAATGAAAATTGTAACGTGGCCGACAGGTAAACAGCTACGTAAAGATGTTTCTACAGTGATTCAAACAACGATTTTATTCGCTATCTTTTTTGCAGTCGTTGACTTTGGGATTAAAACAATTATCAATCTATTTGTATAAAGTAAACACCTCAAACTGCTATGAGTTTGAGGTGTTTTTGTATGCTGCAAGCCAATTTTTACCTTCTACAATTCGAGCAACTAACATTGCTGAGACGGTATTGCCAGAAGAGTTTAGCAAGGTTGCAGGGATATCGATAATAGTACTGATAATTAAGATAAGGGGCAGTGCTTCCATTGGAAAGCCGAACAGGGTGATGATGACTGTTTCGGCGACCATACCGCCACCTGGGATGGCACCCATCACCATACCGACGAGAAAAGCACCTAAAATAATCATAACCATATTCTGTGGTGAGGTGATGCTTTTTTCAAAGAGGCTAAAAAGAAAAGCAATTTTTAAAATACCGCCAATAACTGATCCGTCTTTATGAGTGTTGGCGCCTAAAGGAATCACTGTTTCAGCAATATCAGCAGGAACCCCCATTTGTTTGGTGCTAGTTAAATTAATGGGAATACAAGCGGCTGAAGAGCTTGTTGCGATTGCCGTAATAGCAGGTTGTGGAATATGACGCCAAAATTGTTTTAATCCAAGTCGGCCTCCTGCGATAAAAGCATAACAAGACATGATGCCAAAAAAGTAGACCACTGTGACTAATAGATAGAGTAGCATGATACGGGCATAGCCAGTAATCATTTGCGAACCTAGGCTACCAATGGCAGTGGCAAAGAAACAGCCTAAGCCGATTGGCGCGTAAATCATAATGACAGAGACAACTTTCATCATGACCTCGTTTGCTGAGCTGAGGAATTTAGCAAATGGTGCTCCAGATGTGCCAGCAAGCGAGGTGCCGATACCGATTAGTAAAGAGAAGACGATTAGAGCGAGCATATTATTTTTGGATAACAGCTCTTGAAAGTCAGATACCGTGAAGGTTTCAACCAATTTTTGTAGTGGCGGAATCAGACTAGCTTCCCCTTGTGCTGTGGGTGTCATTAAGCTTTCAAGGCTTGTGGGATCAATGTTTTTTAGCGGGTCCATTATTAAGACGCCTAAATAGCCGATAACAGCTGAAATAAAACCAGTGCCAAAAAATACGAGAAAAGTTGCCCCGATTATTTTGCCCAATCGCTTCATTTCAGTCATGTTGGCAATGGCTGAAGAAATACTAAAAAAGACTAATGGAACTAAAATCATAAACATTAGGTTTAAAAAGAGATCCCCTAGAGGTTTGACAAGTACCGTTTTTTCGCCGAAAATAAGTCCGCCGATACCGCCCATTATAATACCTGTCAATAAAAGAATGGTTGTGGCGTATTGTTTAAATAGTCGTGACATAGACATCCTCCTCAAAATTAGCACTTATTATTGAAACGCGTTTATTCTGTCATAACAAATAGTATCACATATACAAGCGAATAACTTGCTTTTTTTGATAGCGCCTCAAGTTACTCAATTTTTTAGGGTCTAATTTAAGTTATTGCTAGTATGCAGCTAGCTAATTAGCGGAAATAGTGCTATAATTGTTGAAGAGAAAAAACTTCGGATAGTACTGAAGTTTTTTTATTTTACAAGAAAGTAGGATGCTAGGAATGGAAACATTTGAAAGACAATGGTATGTGTTGCATACGTATTCTGGCTATGAAAACAAAGTAAAAGCGAACATCGAGTCACGTGCACAAAGCATGGGGATGGAAGATTTTATTTTTCGCGTGGTTGTTCCTGAAGAAGAAGAACGTGAAGTGAAGAATGGCAAAGAGAAAGTAAACATGAAAAAAACTTTCCCTGGATATGTATTGGTGGAAATGGTTATGACAGATGATTCTTGGTATGTCGTTCGTAATACACCTGGTGTAACTGGCTTCGTCGGCTCTCATGGTGCCGGAAGTAAACCAGCGCCATTGTTGAATGAAGAAATTGAGCATATTTTACGTAAACTTGGCTTAAGCAAGCGTCATAAAGAATTGGATGTGGAAGTTGGCGAAGTGGTTACGATTATCGAAGGAGCTTTCTCTGGTTTAACAGGTGAAATTTCTGAAATTGATTTAGAACGTCAAAAACTTAAAGTTAATATTGATATGTTTGGTCGTGAAACCTCAACAGAGCTTGACTTTGAACAGATTGATAAAATATAAGTGTGAAAGCTGCTTACCGTTAAATTGGTAAGTGGCTTTTTTGATATAAAAGGTTAGTTAAGTTAAAATTTTGCTAAATAATCCTTCAGTAGACTGTAAATGATAGTGAAATAAATAGAAGTTTGCTATCCTTAGAGAGAAGGAGTGTGTGGCGATGAAGCAAACTGATTGGTTACGAAAGGGGCTTATACTTAGTGGTTCCCTCTTATTGATTCATAAAGGCTATCACTCAATGAAAAAACGCGCGTCGTTTAAAGATGTCTCAATCGATCATTGTCATGACTCGTTGATCCCCACACTATTAATTCATGGAACTAATGGCACTCGGCGGTCATTGGGTGGGATGATTGATCGTTGGACTAAGCTGGGGATTGCATACAAAGCTTTTGATGTAGAGGTCTCTAAGTCTGGTGACTTATTGTTAACTGGACAGTGGAGAAAGCATGACTATCTTAGATGGCCGTTAATCCAGGTGATTTTTAAAGAAGGAGATCCGCCTGAGTGGCAACAAGGAACATGGATAAAGATGGTTTTGGAGATGTTGCAAAAACGGCTAGGCATCAACCAAGTAGATATTATGGGACATTCCATGGGCGGTGTGGCAGGGTTACGTTATATAGTTGATAATAGTAATGATCCTCATGTGCCAACAATTCGGAAATTGGTGGTAGTTGGCGCTCCTTTTAATGGAGAAATTGTCCATGCTTCCGGAAGAACAGCGTACGATTTGGCTGTGGATGGTCCTGTTAATTATTATGATACGTATCGATATTTTAATACGTATCGAAGGAATATTCCTGAAGAGCTACAAATAATTAATATATATGGGGATTTAAAAAATGGTAGTAGAAGTGATGGAGCAGTTAGTACTGATAGTGCTAGAGCTTTGCAATTTTTAGTTAAAGAGAGAGTTGCCAGTTATCAAGAGAAAGTAATAGTGGGGGTCAAGGCTCAGCACAGCTTATTACATGAAAATAAGCAAGTTGATCGTTTGGTGGCACAATTCTTGTGGGAATCGTAAAAATCTGAGATGAAAAAACGGTAGCAATCAATACTATTAGAAGAGGAAGTGCTGAAATGAAGGGGAAGACCGTTAAAACGTTAGTACTGTTAGGACTTGTCTGCGGAGTGGTTTTAGTCGCGTGCACAGCTAAAAAGAAGCAACCAGAAGTACAAGTGAAACCAAGTAAGACAGAAGAAGTAATGAAAAAAAGTAATATTCCAACACTGCTTTTTCATGGGTATAAAGGTAATTTATTAACTTTTAGTGGTATGGTTCAACGATTGACGCGAAACGAGTATGCAGAGCGTTCGGTCACATTAACCATTAGCCCTGATGGTGAAATTGTAGAGGATGGAAAGTGGAGCTCTGAGGGGAATCCATTGATTCAAGTGATTTTTGAAGATAATACGAATCAAGAGTGGCAACAAGCTGAATGGATTCAGAGAGTTTTAAATTATCTTAGTGACACACACCAAACAAAAAAGGTCAATCTATTAGGGCATTCTATGGGTGGTGTGAGTATCATGCGATATTTGGCTAATTTTGGGGCTGAAGGGTCTGATGTAATGATTCACAAAGTGGTAACGATTGGTTCGCCTTTTAATGATTTTAATGAAGATGAGCAAGAGTTGGCAGAAATTGCTAAGAACGGGCCACAAGTACCAGCGCCAAGATTTGTTGAGTACGATGATAATTTCAGTAATTTCCCTCAGAACGTTCCTTATTTGAATATTGCTGGCGATATTGAGGGGGACAATGGTAGTGATGGAACAGTTCCAGTGGCCAGTGTGGCGGCGATGAATTATTTGTTTGAAAAATATCAGTTGCCTTATGAATTTATTAAAGTAGATGGTAAGACGGCTCAGCACAGTGCTCTTCATGAAAATCGCAAGGTTGATAAATTGGTAGCAGAATTTTTATGGAAAGACTAATATACTAAGATTAGAGGGGGTGGGACAAAAGTCTTACCCTCTCCATTTGTTTCACGAATGGAGAGGGTGAATGTGCGTCCAAAGAAAAGACTGTTCTCTTGTTGTTAATCATTAAACAATTCTTGCGCGATTCGCCGGCCTGTTGGTGTGTCGGCTAAACCGCCCTCAGCTGTTTCTTTGAAGATGCTTGGCATTTGTCTACCAACTTTACCCATTGCGATGACTACTTCATCGGGGGGAATAACACTTCTAATACCTGCTAAGGCCATATCAGCTGAAATATAAGCTTGGCTTGCACCTAAAGCGTTTCGTTTAACACAGGGAACTTCTACAAGTCCTGCAACAGGGTCGCAGATTAAGCCCATCATGTTTTTAAGTGTAATCGCAACAGCTTGAGCTGCTTGATCAGGCGTGCCACCTGCCGCTTCAACTAAAGCTGCGCTAGCCATAGCGCTAGCAGAACCAATTTCTGCTTGACAGCCGCCAGCTGCACCGCTGATCGAAGCATTATTGGCGATGACTAACCCAAAAGCTCCAGCTGTAAATAAAAAGTTTGTTTGTTGTTCTTCCGTTAGTTTTAAATCCTCGATGGCAGAACCAAGAACACCAGCAGCTACACCAGCACTTCCTGCAGTGGGATTAGCGCAAATGAGCCCCATTTTGGCGTTAACTTCGTTTACTGCGATGGCGTTTCTAACTGCTCGCAAGATGGTATCTCCACTTAGAAATTTTCCTGTGGCAAGGTAATCATTCATACGTTTTGCATCGCCACCGGTTAATTTGGTGACAGAGGTGACGCCCGCTACTCCTTGTTCAATTGATTGAAGCATAACTTCTTTATTTTGATGCATATGAGCAATGATTTCGTCACGAGAGGCGCCAAAAGCCGCCATTTCTTCTTGAATCATGGCCTCAGCTACAGAGCCCCATTCATTGCCTAACTTAACTAACTCGTCAATTGATTGAAACATAGCACTCCCTACTTTCTTCTTCTACTTAAAGAATGAAACGTTGTGAACGTGGGTGATGGCCTTTAACTGCTCAAGACTGTCACCAATGTCTCGCTCATCAACTTCAATAATCATAATCGCTTTATCGCCTTTAGCTTCGCGGGTAACAGTCATCGTGCCGATATTGATATTTTGTTGTTCAAAGATCTGTGTGACTTTCGCGATTAAACCTGGCAAATCTTGATGGACGACAATGAATGTGGGGATTCCCATACTCAAATTAATACGAAAGCCATTTAATTCGGAAATTTGGATGTTACCGCCGCCGATAGAAATACCGGTAACGCTCATAGAACGCTCGCCTTTTTTGACTTTCATAGTGACTTGATTTGGATGTTCTGCTTTTTCTTTTTTAGGAACGAAAGCGACTTCGATACCAGCTTCATGGGCTAGCTTTAAAGAGTCAGCTAAACGTTCATCGTTTGGCTCCATTCCAAGTAATCCGCCAACCAATGCAATATCTGTTCCGTGACCTCGGTAAGTTTTGGCAAAGGATTCGTAGAGTAGAATATCAACTTGATCAGGCAGTTCACCGAAAATATTGCGGACAATTTTTCCGATGCGAGCCGCGCCAGCGGTGTGCGAACTACTTGGCCCAATCATAACAGGTCCGATAATATCAAAGACACTTTTAAATTGCGATACCATGATTAAAATCTCCTTTAACGTTAAATTTATCTACGATAATAGTAACACAAATTATAGAAGAAAAAAATTAGAGAGTGGCGTTAAACTATGAGAATTGTGCCATATTATTGCAGAGATAATTTGTGAAAGTTGTACCTTGTTATTTTATGTTAAAATTATAAATAAAATCAGTGGTAGAGAGGAGAGTGTGTATGGAAAAAAACTCGCTACAAATAAAATTGACGAACGTTTCAAAGAGTTATCGCAAGCAGGCTATTTTAAAAGAGGTCAACTTAGAAATCCATCAAGGCGATGCCATCGCATTACTAGGACAAAATGGTTGTGGAAAAAGTACGTTGTTGAAATTAATTGGACAAATGTCCCCTACGACAGCTGGCGATGTGACTCACTGTCGGCCTCTTAAAATAGGGTACGTGGCTTCGGATTTTCCTGATAGTTTGATAACGCCACAGGCTTTTTTTGAGCAATTAGTTGCTATCGATCAATTAAAAGAAGGTAAGCAGAGAGTGCAAGAGTTGAGCGAAAGCTTTGGGATTAATCAGATGCTAGAGACGCCGATTAGTTATTTATCCAAAGGCTCTAAACAAAAGATTAATGTGATTCAAGCATTGTTATGTCAACCGGATGTTTTATTATTAGACGAGCCTTTATCAGGCCAAGATGTTGAGTCTCAAGCTTATTTTATTGAATTGGTTCAGGAGCTAAATGAAGCTGGTGTGACTATTATTATGTGTTGTCATGAACCCTTTTTAACAGAGGCCTTAGCAAATGATATTTACCAGTTCGATGAAGGGAGATTAGAATTAAAAGAGCGACAGCAACTAAAACGAAGAGGACAGTTTTATGCAGTCATATTTTTAGAACCGATGGAGGAGTCTCGAGCCGACAATTTTAAGGCAGAAGCATTGGCAAGTGTTCAGCAAATGATTATTTCAGAGACTGACTGTCAGTTGATTTGTCGGCTTGAGAATAGCCAAGACGTACTGCAACGGTGCTTAAATCATGGTTTTGTAGTTAGGAGGCTAACTCATGAATACATCTAAAGGGATTTTTCGTTATTATCGTTTGATTTATAGGAAATCGAATAAATGGGTCTTACCGTTGATTGGGTGGGCAATTTTTATTTACCTTAATTATTCAGTTATGCCCCAAGAGTATACTTCAACTATGCTTAATTCAGCTACAGTCATGTTTTTGTTAACTGCATGGACGACTCAAACGTTCTTAGCGAGTTTAGAGCGGGTATTCGAGCAACTTATTGTGATGAGATTACCTAAAAAAAGAGGTTATTGGGCGCAGCCTGTGCTGTTTGTTGGCTGTCTTAGTGTGGTCTTTTCAATAGTGGGTGTAGCATTACCAGTTATTTTAAATGTTTTTCAGGGCCAAGGATTATTTAGACGAGCTATTTCATTTGAAGAAATAGTGTGGGGCTGCTTTATTCATTTGATATTTTGTTTGATTGGTGGCTTGCTGGCGTTGATTATTCAACCTAGATATTTTTTTAATGACGCAAGAATTAGTAATCTCTTGATACTCTTTGTTGGAATAGTCAGTCTAGTTGGAAATACGATGGCAGAGAAGATTCCTGGCTTTCAATTTGTAGTATGGCTATTCCCTCCGCTCTCTAAATTTATTGCATTTTTTACAGAGCATCAAGAATTTACGGCAATAACTATTTATAGTCGATTGCTTAGTAGTGTTTTCTATTTGATCGTTTTACTCTTTATTTATCGGCATCTTCGGCAGAAATATTTATATGAATAGCTTAGAAATCACTTGAAATTAGTAGTGAAATCAAGTATACTGATTTAGTGCGTGAAAAAGCGCATTTCTTTTGCATGCAAAAGAAACGTGGGAGGAGAAATCTTAATCTCCATATAACCACATCACCGGACTCAAGGAGGTATGTCTCGTGGCAAAAAAAGTAGAGAAATTAGTTAAATTGCAAATTCCTGCAGGTAAAGCAACTCCAGCACCGCCAGTAGGACCTGCACTAGGTCAAGCGGGTATCAATATCATGGGATTCACAAAAGAATTCAATGCTCGTACAGCTGATCAAGCTGGATTAATTATTCCAGTTGTTATCTCAGTATATGAAGACCGTTCATTCACTTTCGTAACTAAAACACCACCAGCAGCAGTTCTTTTAAAGAAAGCAGCTAACGTGGAAAAAGGTTCTGGTGAACCTAACAAGAATAAAGTTGCAACTGTTACTAGCGAACAAGTTAAAGAAATCGCTACTCTTAAATTAGAGGACCTAAACGCAGCTGATATTGAAGCAGCAATGCGCATGGTTGAAGGTACTGCACGAAGCATGGGGATTACAGTAGAATAGACCACTAGCCTGATCTATCGATTAAAAGCTGTAACCACCGGAAGTAGCTTCTCAGTCGGTTCGTATTGAAAAATATGAATTCCGTGGGAGGTTCTACCGTTATAACCACATTCAAGGAGGAAACAAAATGGCTAAAAAGAGCAAAAAATTGCAAGAAGCACAAAAAAAAGTTGATTCAACTAAAACATATTCATTAGCTGAAGCTGTCGCTTTAGCAAAAGAAACTAATATTGCTAAATTTGATGCAACTGTAGAAGTTGCTTACCGTTTAAACGTTGACCCTAAAAAAGCGGATCAACAAATTCGTGGTGCAGTAGTACTGCCAAACGGAACAGGTAAAACTCAATCAGTTTTAGTTTTTGCTAAAGGCGAAAAAGCTAAAGAAGCAGAAGCTGCTGGAGCTGACTACGTTGGTGATGCTGACATGGTTAACAAAATTCAACAAGGCTGGTTTGATTTTGACGTTGTTGTTGCAACGCCAGACATGATGGCTGAAGTTGGTAAATTAGGACGTGTTTTAGGACCAAAAGGCTTAATGCCAAACCCTAAAACTGGTACTGTTACAATGGACGTTACTAAAGCGATTGAAGAAGTTAAGGCTGGTAAAGTAACTTACCGCGTTGATAAAGCTGGAAATATCCACGTACCAATCGGTAAAGTATCATTTGAAGATGACAAGTTAATTGAAAACTTCAAAACAATCCATGACGTTATGTTAAAAGCAAAACCTGCTGCAACTAAAGGAACTTACATGAAGAACTTAGTTGTAACAACAACATTTGGCCCTGGGGTTAAAGTTGACGTAGCTTCTATCTAAAAGCATAAACTGAAAAAGACTTAAAAAAATCTTGACCTAGGTGATTGGCTATGGTACAGTTACTTAGGTTAAGTTTTATATGATGTACCGAAGACAGTAGGTGGCGTAAGCCTTAATTTCCTACCGAGGACAATTATTGAGAGTATCAATAGTCCCTCTATGTCAACGGTGGCATGGGGTTTTTTGTTTTAAAACAATAGCCCATCCATCTAAAATAACAGGAGGTGAAAATTTAAATGAGCGAAGTAGCAATCACTAAAAAGGCTCAACAAGTTGAAGAAGTAACAGCTAAATTTTCAGACGCAGCATCTGTAGTAGTCGTAGACTACCGTGGATTAACGGTTGAAGAAGTAACTGAATTACGTAAACAACTACGTGAAGCTAATGTAGAAATGAAAGTTATCAAAAATTCAATCTTATCTCGTGCAGCGTCTAAAGCTGGATTAGAAGGTATGAATGACGTTTTTGTTGGCCCAACAGCTATTGCATTTAGTAACGACGATGTTATCGCACCTGCTAAAATCATGAATGAATTTGCTGAGAAAATCGAAGCATTGGAAATCAAAGGTGGCGTAATCGAAGGAAAAGTTTCTTCAGTAGAAGAAATCGTTTCTCTAGCAAAACTTCCAAACCGCGAAGGAATGCTATCAATGTTACTATCTGTTTTACAAGCTCCTGTCCGCAACGTGGCTTACGCTATCAATGCAGTGGCAGAGTCAAAAGAAGAAGTGGCTTAATTGCGGCTTAATCTTTGTTTCAAAACTAAACTATTATAATATAAACCAAAACGGAGGAATTTCAAATGTCATTAAACATTGAACAAATCATTGCTGATTTAAAAGAATCAAGCATCTTAGAATTAAACGACTTAGTTAAAGCTATCGAAGAAGAATTTGGCGTATCTGCTGCTGCTCCTGTAGCTGCTGCTGGTGCTGCTGGTGCCGGTGCTGCTGAAGAACAAACTGAATTTACTGTAGAATTAACTTCTGCTGGCGATTCTAAAGTTAAAGTTATCAAAGCAGTTCGTGAAGCTACTGGTCTTGGCTTGAAAGAAGCTAAAGCTGTTGTTGATGGTGCTCCATCAGCAGTTAAAGAAGGCGTTTCTAAAGAAGAAGCAGAAGCTCTTAAAGCTGCTTTGGAAGAAGTTGGCGCTGGCGTTACAGTTAAATAATCTTATTTCAATAAGACTTTACACATCGAGAATTTATTCTTGATGTGTTTTTTTTGTTTGCCCAGCATGGGCAAACTCTAACGGGTTAAAGTCCCTAACGTGTCCTAGTAACGGAAAACGTCTAGTTGAAGACAAGGGTGTCCACCGCGAGGTGGAATCTGAAGGAA
>NZ_JCAQHY010000125.1:0-28892 GCF_059621045.1 Vagococcus sp. WN80Y | reverse complement strand
TTATCACTCGCTATCACTATTCTACTGGAATAATCAGAGAATCTCAGTAGCACTGATTTTCCAGTTTTGCTAGTCTATGTGTCACGCCGCATGTGACACTACTCGATTTTTTATTTGACAATTTAATGAGGGAGGAAAAGGAAAGTATACTCTCATCTCAACTAATTACCACTTACTATCATTATTCTACTAGGATAATCAGAGAATCTTAATAGCACTAGTTTGCCACTTTCCCTCGTCTATGTGTCACGCCGCATGTGACACTACTCGATTTTTTTAATTGAAAAACAAAGCTATATTCTAAGAAAACAATAACACTGTTAGCTTTTCAAAAGAATACTCTTGATAACTCCCTCACAAGTATTCTTTTTGTTTGACCAGCCAGTTCATACAAGGGATTAATTACTTCCAGTGTACCACACTTTCATCACTATTTGTTTGCGTTATCATTTTTATTTTTACACAGCTTCTATAAAATAATAAACACTCGCCTAAACAACTCTAAATGTCTCGGTACATTGCCAACACGCCCTGAGTCTTGTCAATTAGCCAGTCGATCATTTCTGGTGGCTCAATGACTCGCGCCTCTCTCCCAAGCTGAAGGAAGAAATCCGCTGTAAAGGGAATGTCAACTCGTGAAAGCTCACCTTCAAGCCATCCCCTTCCATTTGACTCTGTCCTAACGTATTTTCCTAAATAAGGATGTTCACAGCACTGTCTCACTCCGACCTCCGTCAGCTGTACAATCAGCGGTAACGGATCAATTAATTGATAGGCTTCTTCATTCGTCTGCATGCTAATTCCCTTAACAAATCCGTCTCCAGTCAACGCAAGCAACATTATTCGGTCCACTCTATAGTGTCGCAGCTGATCCACCGACACATCTCTAGCTGCCAAATACCACAAACCGTTACTACCATAAACACCCAAAGGCTCTACTAATTTTTATGAATTCTTTTTGTGAGACTTGTAACTAATCTCAATAATTTCCTGCTCTAAAGCCACTTGCATGAGCTCTGCCAAAAAGGGGGCACGTACTAATTGCAGCGGTTGCCTTAATTGAAATACTTCCGATAACCGCTCTAAACGCTTTCTAATTCTTAGAGGCGCGACTGCCAACATTTTCTCTCTAGCAACCGCAACCGTCAGCTTAAACGGAAAATCATGATAATCATCTAATGAGGACATCGCAAAAAATAACGAAATAAATTCATCTTCCATTTACTTAGGATCAACCAACAACTGGCTTAAGCCAACAAGACACATCTGCCCTCATAACTGTTTTTAATGAGCTGATTGCTAAAAAAAACACCGTCATGGTAATTGAACACAATATGCAACTTGTTAAAGAAGCCGATTGGCTGATTGATTTCGGTCCCGAATCAGGTAAAAATGGTGGAACAATTCTATATGAAGGCCCACCAGAGCAGGCCAAAGCAGCGAGTAACTCAGTTACTGGCCGTTACTTAGCTTAGGATTTGTCAATCTCCCCTTATTCAACAGTCCACTAACTCATTCAACATAGATAATTTTTCGTTATTTTAACGCACGATAGAAATAAACACTCTTTTTATCGTGCTCTTTTTTTAGTCAGTCGATCAATTGCCCGCTTACTCCCTCGGTACTGCCACAGCCACACTACCCCACTCATCAAAATCACCAAGCTATTAGCCTTCAAAGGGTAATACCACTCAGAATGCCACGGTTGCTGATAGCCATGGGTAATAACTAAATAAGCGAGTCCATAGATAAAATCAGCCACTACCAGAGCTAGCCCACCGCCGAAAATAATCGGAACTGTTTGCTCCAAATAAAAATCATATGTCAGTTGATTTACTTCCGCTCCTAACACATACTTAATTTTTATTTCTTCTGTAAATAATAGTAACTGCCTTCTCAAACCTGTCATAAAAAAGAATAAGCCAAAAAGTAATAAGCCACTTATTAGCAAAAATAATCCTACTTCAATATGAAACAATAGCTGAACAAGCTGCTGTCTCGTACTTCCTATCAGGTCTTCATTATCCAACAAAGGGAGTTCTTCTATGCGAATTGTTTTTCGGATAACATATCGCCCTAAAATCCCTAAACTTAAAAATAGAAAATAACTAAAACTTCCCACACTCACTAACAGAGTTTGTTTGGGCTGACGCTGTAAAAGTTTTCTTACGGTCGCCTGTTGATATTTTTTCGTGTTTTTTACCTCTTGACTAGCCAAATCAATTCCTTCCTCCCTTTTCCCATTTACTCTGAGTCAGAAACTATCTGCCCTTTTTTCAACAACAGCCGTCTATGGGGAAACTGCTCGACCAAGCCATAATCATGGGTTACCATCACAACAGTCGTTCCCTCTCGGCTAATTTTTTCCAACAAAGCAAGTATCTTTCGTGAATTTTTAGGGTCTAAATTTCCAGTTGGTTCATCCGCTATTAAAACGCTAGGTTGCGTCACCAATGCCCGCGCAATCGCAAGCCGCTGTTGTTCTCCACCAGAAAGTTCCTCTGGAAACTGTTCCCCTTTAGTTTCTAGACCAACATAAGCTAATAACGAGCGTACTCGCTTATCAATCTCACTCGCTTGATAGCCTTTTATCTGTAGTGGATAGGCCAAATTTTCTGAAACAGTGTATCTTTCCAACAAATAGTACTGTTGAAAAATAATTCCAATCTGCTGTCGAAAAGCCACTTGCTCCTCCACATCCATCTGTGTTAAATTATAGCCTGCCACAATTATCTCACCACTACTCGCACGTTCATCATTATGAATCAATTTGAGTAAGGTTGATTTGCCAGCCCCGCTACTTCCAAGAACATAGACAAATTCCCCTTGATTAATCGTTAGCGACACCTGATTAATCGTCACAGAATCGCCATAATAATGACTAACAGTTGATAGTTTAATCATTCCTTCACTCCTCAAAAAAAATACTTCCTTCAGTGTAGCAAGGAAGTATCACATCAATAAGTATATTAGCTAACAGTTTCATGTCAATCTATCACTTGACTGTAAAATAGTTACTCTGACGACGAGAGTGTCTGAAGAGGTAATCCAGCTCCATCGCAACTAAATCAAGTCTTTCGCCAACATAAATTTTGCGACTAGTCGTACCAATTCTTGTTCAAGCCTTTCAGCAGTTTCTTCTGAATAGACCATCGACTGAACAGGCGTTTCAAACATATCCATTAGAGCAATCGGCCTAATTTCTTCGCCAACAATCTCCAAGGTGATTTGCGGATTAACTGTCGTTGTGCCACACATGTCAGGCTTTAAATAAGCCAAATCGTAACGCCCCTGTTCTTTCTGCCGTAAACGATAATAGCCCTCGCCAAGATACTCTTTTTCCTCACCAAAGTTCGCCTTTAAAAGAAGCCACTCGTCATAATTCATAGAATTTCCTCCTCATTGAAAAACCGTTAACTCTTTCTTTATTCTACCATATTAGATCCGCAAACTATACCAACTAAAAGAGTCTAATCAAAGCGATCGATGGCTATAAATCTACTCACACCGTCAACAGTTACCTTTAAGGTCAGATTCCAGTCGGAGTCTTTACTAAAGCCTAGTCCACAAGCCGTTGCTTCATCAGCCCCGTTGATCGGTGTCGAAGCTGTATATGCTTCTAGAGTCTTTCTGATTTCTTTAAGATCAGGAGTCAGCATCTCATTAAAAAAGCCTCTTCCTTTGCCTTGACTCTGATCACGGCAACCTTCTAATAAGAAAAAAGTATGATTGCCATTGTGCTCAAATGACTGCTCTCCCCATAAATTTGGCGAGGTTGTAATCCCTGTGACAGGAACAAAAGAGCCGCGCTGAAGATTCCAATAATCGGTTGCTACCTTCTCGTTAGATTGTGACATCTCAATTGGTTGCCCTTTTTTATACTTAAATTCAAAAGCCGTTTCTTTCTCATTAGTCCGTGCTAGTTCACCTTGATACACATAAATCTGTCCCTCCACCTCTAACTCTACCTTAAATGGGGTTCCATAACCTGTACTTCTATCGTGGTAATTATGCACATAAAAGTGATACTTGCCATTGATTCCTTCACTCTTTGACCAACGAATATTTTCAATCGGATAACTGGTTTCACCGCGGACGTTCATATCGACATCTAACCAGCCATTGGTTGCTTTTTTATGATTAAAGAACAAATGCTGACCTTTTGGAGTCACACAATGCAAATCCAAATCTGAACGATTTTCCCAAATCAACGAACACCGAATATCGTTGTCCTCATATCTACCACCTGCCGCTTGCACGCGACGCTTAATTTCTCCGTCAACCCCACCATGATAATACCAAGAAAAAGGATTATTCCACTGAAATATAGCTTCCGACTGTGGCACATTCTCTGTTACTAAGGCCATAAAGCGACTAGTATCTTCAATCCTAGCTTCAATCATTGTTGCTTTAGGCAATAGCTGTTCCTCAAATTTTTTCCAAGTCATTGTCTTCGTTGGCACCTTTAGTTGATTTACCTTTGATTGTTTTATTTTCGGCATAATACTACCAAAAAGACTTTTTGTCGATTTTTGACTCACTCGGTCAGGTCTACGCCAACTAAAGGTAGGAATTTCTTCTAATCTAGCGTAACGGCGATCTAATGAGTCAGCAATACCGAGTTTTTCAACTAATCGTTCTGCCTCACGTAGCCCACCTTCTGTTGGCGCAGCTTGTGAGCGCATATAATTATTCGGGCCCATCTTTTCATTGTAATGCTGAATCAACGTTTCTGTATCCAGTCCAGCTTGATACTCATCTAATAGCGTTCCTACCAGCGAATTTTTTATATGACAATACCCCGTCTTTGCCTTAGCCACAAATAACCATTTTAAGTGCTCATGCTGCTCGTCACTATTCTCACTTATTGTATGCGCCGCCTCGCTAAACCACGAAATAAGACCAATAAACCGCTCGCTACGATAAAGTGTGCCAGATACAATCAGTGCCTTTACACCTTCAATAGTCGTTAATCTATACTCCGCCAAAGCAGTCGTTACAAGCCTAAAATCTTCCTTTTTTTCAGCCATTAGCTGATTGGCTGTTTTTAAAATCGAACGATTCAAATAGCTCTTTGGTAAATTGACGGATAAGTGACTTCGTTCTCCTAAACTATCCACGCCTAATTGACGGACATCTGAACAAAAGACTGTTTTTATTGGACTCGCTTCAACCAGTTTTTTCAATTGCTGAGTTGCCCGCTTGAAATAGTTAGGCGCTGAGTCTGGATGCCACATTGCTGATTTTAAGGTACCATTAGCTGACATCACAACTAAGTCCCCGTACTTTCTGATGAACTGTTTACAACAACTGCAATTATAAAGCTGTCGGCCATCTGGCTCAATGGCTTCAAGGTAGCACTCCCATAAATCTGTTGCCACTGCGACTTTAAACAGCGGTTCTCCTAGACTGATACACGCCTGAAATCCTTCTTGTAAACTTCTTTCAAAGTCATCATATCCATGACTCTCATAATTTATCATTTGCTTTTCCACCATTCCCCGCTCCTTCTCTTCTAACCTTTAATTACACCTACTGTCTGCAATTTTTTAATCGGAACAATTAAATCTTGTTGATTTGCCATCACTTCATCAATATTTTTATAGGCAAAACGACTTTCTTCTGCTACATCCGCTTTTTTCACTTTGCCAAGAATGACATCCTTTTCTTTTAAATCAACAATCACTGATTCCACTGAAATTTCCTCTTTAGCTCGTTTACGAGAATACACTCGACCCGCTCCATGAGAGGAAGAATGAAAACTTTCAGCTTCTCCCAAACCCCTTACAATGTAGCTCGATGATCCCATTGCACCCGGGATAATTCCCAGCTCACCTTCACGAGCACGAGTTGCGCCTTTACGGTGAACCCACACGTTTTCACCGTAATGATGTTCTAACGCCGCATAATTATGATGACAATTCACTCGTAAACTATAAGTTACCTCTTTGGCCAAATAGTTACTCACAAAATGAGAAAAGATCTCCATTGTTTTTTCTAGCATTTGCTCACGGTTTTCATAAGCATAATCTAGCGCAATCGTCATCCATGCAAGGTATGCTTGCCCTTCTTCCGTTGAGGTTGGTAGAAATGGTAGTTGATTTTTTTCAGGAACACGACTATGCCATGTTTCATTTAATTTCTTCGCCACGCCATTAAAGTGCTGGCAAATCTTCGCACCTAGATTTCTACTTCCCGAATGAAGCATAATCCCTAGATACCCCTCTTCATCCTGCTGAAACTCAATGAAGTGATTCCCACCACCTAATGTTCCAACTTGATAATAAGCATTTTCTAAAATTTCCAACCCATCAGGTAAGCTTTGATCCTCGGCCATTTCAATTAGCGCTCGATCAATCACCTTTGACGGTTGTTTTTCTTTATGAAGTGCAAAGCCTACTGGTATATCTCGCATGACCTGATTAACAATTAATTTCAAAAGTGGCTGACGATCGTGTTCAACTTTTTGCAAATCAGCATATAAAATATCTGTTTGAACATAACACATCCCGCACCCAATATCCATACCAACAGCATTTGGTACAAGCGCCCCTCTAGTCGCCATTACTCCACCGATCGGCATTCCATATCCGTAGTGACAGTCTGGCATCAACGCTACCCATTTGAAAACAAAAGGCAATTGAGCCAAATCTAGCGCTTGCTCGAGGACATTGTCCTCTAATTCTTCTTTCGGCAACCAAACCTTAATCGGTGCATTATTTTTAGTTTTATCATAATGTACAAACATTTTTCTCACTCCTATTTTTTATTGGACGCTCTCATGAGCGGTCACTTAACTACATTTAGTGTAGAACATTTAATTAACCTCCGCTTTAAAAAAATGTTGCGAACATGGTTCGCTTAATTTGTTATAATAGAAATTAAGAAAAAAATATGGGAGGAAAGACGATGAGCAGACACTTTAATGAACTCGTAAAAGAATTTAATAGTATTCGGTCCTATGCCCGAGATTTTTATATAAATGGTTTTAAACAACGAGAGGACTTCCAAGAGAAGAGTTTACGGAGCTATGACAATGAGCGACGTCGCATTGAAAGCTATTTGAGTCAATACATTGAATCAGACCAAACACTTCAAGGAAAAAGTATTCGACTTGAGCTCAAGCAAAAACAATTGGATACCAACCCTTTTTTTAAGTTATGGCAAACAAAAAGCTTCACTAAAAATGATATATTTTTACATTTTGTCATTCTAGATTGTCTCGTCACTTGGAACTCACTTTCTTTAGCAGAGCTAACTGAAAAGATTCATGATAACTATCTCAGTCGCTTTGAAGAGGCACCAACATTTTCTGAGATTACGATTCGCAATAAACTCAAAGAGTATTGCCAGTTAGGTCTACTTCAAGAAATAGAAAAAGAAAAACGACTTCATTACCAATTAATAGTTCCACTTGAACTGCCTGAAAAGCTAATACCTGCTTTACACTTTTTTAAAGAAGTACTACCTGGTGGTGTTATTGGACAGTTTTTATTGAATCAAACTGCGCCTTTCTCTAAGAGTCCATTTACCTTTAAACATCACTTTATCGTCCATACTCTTGATGAGCAGATTATTCTAACCACCTTATCAGCGATTGCTCAAAAACGTCAGTTACTCGTGACACAGTATAACGGTAAGCACTCAGAACTCGTTCCACTGTCACTTTATATTAGTACAGAAACTGGTCGTCAGTACTTAGTTGGATTGTATCATCGTAGTCTCCTAAGCTCTATCAGAATTGATAATATTAAGGACGCTTCTATGGGAGCTGTAATTGATGATTACGCTCAACTACAAAATCACTTTTCTACTAAAAAAGACACCTCATGGAATGGAAGTTTTAATCAGCAACCACTCAAACAACTACGGGTTCATTTACAGATAGAGGAAGGCACAGAGGATTACTTAATGACTCGGCTCGCTCGCGAACAGCGTATGGGCTCTAGTCGCCGATTGGACCAGCAGACCGTTCTTTTTGAAATTGAGCTAATCGATCTCTTCGCCATTAATCCTTTTCTAAGAACCTTTATCGGTCGAATCATTTCCATTGAAAGCACCGATAAAAACTGGGAAGCACTTTTCATACATGATATGAAAGCCTTAATTGCCCTTTACTCAACAGAGGAGGATTTCAGCCATGACTGAGTCATTATTTCATGAAATATATGGCACCTATTTCGCCATCGTCAGAACCATCTTAAACCAGCAGCAATCCTTAACACCCAAAGACTTGTCTCTCATTATTAATACACAAGGCTTTGGCGAATCGGCATTACAACTACTTCCTTCATTAAAAAACCAGCGGACTCCTTGGTATCTATTAGTAGAGGAGGAACAGGGCTTTTGGGCACCCATCACGCAAAATCCACTTCCAATTAGCCAAACTAAGTTAGAACGTCGTTGGCTGAAAACTGTCTTGAGTGATCCACGATTGTTATTCTTTTTGAATGAAGAGGAAATTGCCGCACTAGCGCACCAGCTACAAGATGTCACACCACTTTTCGACTTGGAAACTATCACATATTATGACCAATTCAAAGTGACTGAGTCGCTTGTGGAACAAGAGCTGCAACAGGCTCACTTCAAACAACTAATAGCTGCGATAACGACTCACCAACCTTTAAAAATTGACTATCAACGACATCCTAAAGCAGCAAGCAAAACAGCCATCGTCTTACCATTCAAGCTAGAATATTCACCTAAAAATAATCTTTTTCGTTTAAGAGCTTGGCGAATTCTACGAACTAGTCGCTTTGAAGTCACACTAAATCTCAATCGAATGCTTGCTATTCAAACAATCGAAACGTCTCGAGATTATCAAGAGTTGCCAATTACTTCTCGCCGCAGACAAGCTAAAATGACTTGTCTTCTCGTTGATCAGCGTCAAGCACTAAAACGAAGTATGCTACATTTTGCTGACTATCATAAAACAACTCAGCGATTGAATGATTCTCAGTATGAGCTAACAATACATTATGACACTAATGATGAAACAGAACTGCTAATTCGACTTCTGTCATTCGGTCCTTTTTTAACTGTTACAAGTCCTGCAGAATTTGTTAGTAAAATAAAGGAACGAATTGATGCACAAGCCAAGTTTATGACAAATTTTGACTAAAAAGAAGCTGGGACATAAAGTCGTTTTGCTCCGAGCAATCTCTCAAAACCCGAACAATCGGCAATTTCGATTGCTCGGATTTTGAGAAATTGCCGAAAGAGCAGACTTTTGGAGCGAGTTTGTCACATAACATACGTGAAAACAAAGAGCTTGGGACTTATATCCCAAGCTCTTTACTTTCTAACCTATCCCTACTTATTCCCTTTTATTTCACGCTCATAGGTCGATTCATTTGCTTTATTAACACGACGAATTCTGCCTTTAATCGGCATTGTTTGGAGAGATTTTAACACAGCTTCCCCTTTACCATTTAAAATCTCAACAAAGGTAGAAACCTCAAGTAAACTAATCACGCCGATATCAGCTGCTGACATCCCCTCAATGGTACAAAGCGCTCCTACAACGTCACCTGGACGCATTTTAGTCTTTTTCCCTGCATTTATATGAAGCTTCATAATTTCTGATTTGAACTCGTGCCCCTTCGTCTGACGAAGCTTTGGCTGACGCTGCTGCTTCGACTCAAAAGAAGAACGTCGATCTGCTACTAATGACCAGCTTGGCGCTTTTAATTCTTGCAGATCGTTTCCTTGCTTTTCCATAATATCAGCAAATCGTCTATCATCAAACTGGTTGACAAAAGCAACTGTTTTGCCATGATTTTCAAACCGTGCTGTTCGTCCAATTCGGTGAACATAGGTTTCTGGATTATCAGGTAAATCATAGTTAATCACTAAAACAATATCAGCTATATCTAGACCACGAGCTGCCACATCCGTCGCAATTAAGTAACGAAAGTAACCGTGTTTAAAGTCATTAATAACCTTCGTGCGATCACGTTGCTCCATTCCACCATGAAGCATTTCAGCCTTAACACCCAACTCCTTTAAAGAATCAGTTACCTCTTCCACGGCTGCCCGCGTGTTACAAAAAATGATGCTGCTATCAGGGTTATCAACCACTAAAACGTCACGTAACAGCTCAATTTTCTGCTCATTATCAACCTCATAATAGTGCTGTAAAATTCGATCTTCTACCTTATTCTCAGTTTCAACCTGAATAAATTGAGGCTCCGTCAAATAATAATCAGCCAATTTTTTTATCTGCTCTGGCATTGTAGCTGAAAATAAAGCTTTAACAACCTCTGTTGGTACTTCTTCCAGAACTCGCTCTATTTGATCAATAAAGCCCATTGCTAGCATCTCATCTGCTTCATCAATAACCACCGTTTTAATCTGGCTCAAATTAATCGTTCCACGTTCTAAATGATCCAACAAACGGCCAGGTGTTGCCACAACCACATGAGTTCGCTGCTTTAAATTGCGTTCCTGACTCTCAAAAGAACTGCGACCAAAAACCGCCTCAACCTTCAAACGTTTAAAACGACCAATATTAAAAACCTCTTCTTGGATTTGTAAGGCTAACTCTCTGGTAGGCGTTAGTATCAATGCTTGTGGTTCCCGCATTTCCCATTTAACTCGTTCGCAAATCGGAATGGCAAATGCCGCTGTTTTCCCACTCCCTGTTTGAGACTTAACAATCGTGTCCCGTCCATGCATCATAAAAGGAATCGCTTCACGCTGAACCTGTGTGGGCTCGCTATACCCTAATATCGCTAATGCACGCTTAATTTCATCACTCAAGTGTAAATTTTCAAATTTATCTTCTGTCATCATTCTTAGTCCTCTACTATGCATCTAAGCTACTTGATGCTAATTTTTTCTGCCAACATATCTTAACATGATTTAGACGTTAATACACGATTATTGTCAGTTTTTACAAAAAAACAATAGAAACGATTCTCACGTTTCTATTGCTTTTAGTCTTTTATGAAGCTGACCAACGTAACTCCAAACGCTTCGCCACCACTGAAAGTGAGTAACAAATAACAAAGTAACAAACGGTCATTGCCACAAACATTGGTAAAACAGCTGATGGATCTTGCGCATAAATAATTTTTGCATGGTGGGTTAATTCTGGCAATGATATAATCACAGCCAAAGAAGTATCCCGGATCAATGAAATAAACTGACTGACAATCGGTGGAATCATCAGTTTAATCCCCTGGGGGAAAACAATATAGTAAAGGGACTGCATGTAAGTTAAACCAGTTGAACGCCCCGCTTCCATTTGCCCACTAGGAACAGCCAAAAGCCCTGCTCGAATGATTTCCGACAGCATGGCAGATTCAAAAATCGTCATTGCTACAACTGCCGACCAAAAAATACTAAACTGAATACCAATTTGCGGTAGTGCAAAATAAGTAAAAAAGATAATCAGCAGTAGCGGTAAATTACGAATAATATCGACAAGTAAGCCGACAATCTTAGAAAAGTAAGGAATCTTCATGTAACGAATAACACCCAAGATACCGCCGATAATGAAACTAAAAACGATGGAAACTACTGCAACTTCAATTGTTACAAGTAAACCATCCAATAAAAATCGGATATTAATCCAAGTAAAAGCATTAAAAAAGTCCATTCAAATTCCCCTTTCTAGTTACTCACCGCTAAGCGATTTTCAATGTATTTCATCAAATAAGACACAGGTAGCGTCATCAATAAGTAAAAACACCCAATCATTGTATACGTTCCGATTGTATTAAAGGTCGTACTAGCAATTAAATCTCCCTGATACATTAAGTCAACACCTGTCACCATTGCCAAAATAGAGGAATTTTTCACCAAATTAATGAATTGATTCCCTAAAGGAGGAATCACTATTTTAAAGGCCTGTGGCAAAACAATATACCACATCACTTCTGGATAAGTTAATCCCGTTGAAAGCCCTGCTTCAAGTTGCCCTTTAGGAATCCCCTCGATTCCCGCACGCACGGTATCTGCGATAAAAGCAGATGTGTACAAGGACAATCCAATTGTTCCAGAGGCAAAACCATCAAATTTAAAGCCATAAATCGGTGCCACTACAAAAAAGAACATCACAATAATGAGCAACGGGATATTTCGAAAAAACTCCACATAAGCCGTCGCAATTTTCCCTAAAATTTTCAATGGCGAAACCTGTAAGACTGCCATAATAGTCCCAATAATCAAACTAGCTACCAACGCAATAAAGCTGGCTAAAAGCGTCGTTCTCAATCCTTCAAAAATCAACTCGCTATTATCTGTAAATAATGAAAGCATCTGTCTCCCCCTTTCTCTACTTCTCTACATTTGGAAACCATTTAGTGAATATTTCATCATACACACCATTTTTTTGAATCGTCGCTAAAGCCGTATTAATCGCCTCAACAAAGCTTTCTTGTCCCTTATTAATAGCAATCCCATATGGCTCATCAGTAAATATGTCACCTGCTAAAGTAAAATCTGGATTTTCCTCTGCCATACCTAAAAGAATACTATTGTCAGTTGTCATCGCATCGCCTTGACCTGACTGTAAAGCGGTAAAAGCTTCAGCATAATTCTCTAGTTCTAAAATTTTAGCCTTTGGTGCTTTTTCACGTATATTAACTGCTGAGGTAGATCCCTTAACGGCCAAAACAGTTGTCGTCTCATCTAGACTCTCAATCCCTTTAATCGGACTGCCCTTTTTAACTAATAAGGATTGCCCCGCAGCAAAGTAAACATCAGAAAAATCAACAACCTTTTTCCGCTCATCACTGATTGTCATCGTCGCAATAATAGCATCGATATTACCATTCTTTAGCAATGGAATACGGGTTTTTGAGGTTACCTCAATAAACTCAGCTTCCCCTGTTTCACCCAATATTTCTTTAGTTAAAGCTTTAGCAATATCAATATCAAAGCCTTCAACTTCCCGTGTCTCAATATTCATCAAACCAAATAGGCGCGTATCATTTTTAACCCCCCAAATGATTTTGTTACTCGTCTTAGCGCGCTCTAAAATATCCTGTTCTGACAAACTAGATTTGCCACATGCTGTCAACAAGGAAAGAAGCAAAACAAGGATCATTAAATAACACAATTTCATTTTCGATTGTTTCATCTTTCATCCCCCCTAGTGATCGATAATTTTACTTAAGAACTGTTGAGCACGAATATCTTGGGGTTGCTCATAAAAGGTTTCTGCCTCGGCATCCTCTAAGATTTGTCCATCCGCCATAAAAATCACTCGATCAGCCACTTCCCGTGCAAAGCCCATCTCGTGTGTAACAACAACCATCGTCATGCCCTCTTCGCGAGCTAATCCCTTCATTACTTCCAACACCTCGCCAACCATCTCTGGATCAAGAGCTGATGTAGGTTCATCGAATAGCATCACAGCAGGCTCCATCGCAAGGCTACGAGCAATTGCAATCCGCTGTTGTTGACCACCAGATAATTGCGAAGGATACGAGTCTTTTTTATCAAGCATGCCGACCTTTGCCAACAACTCCTCAGCCTTTGCGACGGCCTCCTCTTTACTCTTCTTCAAGACTTTAATCGGTGCTAATGTAATATTATCCAATACCGTTTTATGTGGGTATAGATTAAAATGCTGAAAAACCATTCCAAGATTTTTCCGCACATTATTTAAATTTGTACTTGGGCTATGCAAATCGACCTCATTAACCATTAATACCCCTGTTGTAATTTCCTCTAGGGCATTAATACAGCGTAGCATTGTGCTCTTCCCAGAACCAGAAGGACCAATCACCACAACAACTTCACCTTTCGTAATCTGCAAATTAATATTTTTTAGCGCATGAAAGTCACCATAATATTTTTCAACATTTTGAAATTCAATCATGTTATATCCCCCTTTTATTTAATTAGCTCAACTAAAAAAAGACCTACTGTCTTCTGATAGTTTTTGTCCGCATTAGTAAATTATAAGCTATTTATTAACAATTTGTAAAGTTTTCTTCATTAATAAAGTTATTTATTTGAAAGCAATGAGAAATTAAATAACCTTTTAAACTCACAACTAAAAGTTAATTTGTTCACACCTCTCACGAATGATAGCGTATTTTTCTCGTTATTTTTTATTAAAATTAGAACTGTTCTTATTTTTTGCTCATTAGATACAATTTATTTTTCAAACTTACATAACAAGTGAAACTTCATCATTTCCTCACAATTATTCTCATTTTTTTCGTATCTTATTAATTAATTCTTTACCTTTTAAGGGTATACTTTAAACAAGTTAAGAAATAACTTAATTAGTGGATGAACGTGGTGTTGTCACTCAGTGGGGATTAACCGTTGTTTGTTCTCAAGTCTCGAGGTGTAGGTTCGAATCCTGCCGTCCACTCTTTCCTAAAATAATAGGACTTACTTTTTCATTTTGTTTCACTCCTCCGCACATCGATCCCCCTCGGTGTGTTTTTTTGCGAATTAATTCAAATAACTAGACGACATTTATCGACACTGTTACTATTATAGAGGTAGTTATCAATTGCATTTGCAGTCTTTTGAAGGGAAAACAACAATGAATAAAACACGCCAATTCACATTAACTGCGATCTTTCTCGCCATTACTTTTATTTTGGCTTTCACGCCAATCGGCTTTATTAACTTAGGATTCATCAAAGCAACGATTGTCCATGTTCCTGTTATTATTGCTTCGATCATTTTAGGTCCCCGAGTTGGGGCTCTTCTTGGAGGTTTTTTCGGACTAACGAGTCTTGTTATCAATACCATGACACCCTCCATTCTCTCTTTCGCCTTCACTCCCTTTATTCCAGTGATTGGGGCACAGCAAGGGAGTCCATGGGCACTTTTAATCGCCTTTCTGCCACGAATTCTTGTCGGTATTGTCCCTTTCTATCTCTTTCGTAGTTTTAAAACCTACTTAGCTCAAAAGCCAGAACGACAACCGCTTATCTTATTTTTAGCTGGCATCATCGGTTCATTAGTTAATACGCTTTTAGTAATGAATCTAATTTATTTTCTTTTTCGAGACAGCTACGCAACAGCCCGCCAAATTGAGTTAGGCGGAGCCGTTTACAAGGCTATCCTAACAGTCATCTTAGTTAATGGCATACCCGAAGCTATTGTCGCAGGGATCGCTACATCAGCAGTTGCCAGTGTCCTGTTACGCATGATGAAACAAACTAAATAAGTCAAAAAAACGAGGCTAGGACTTAAAATTGTCCTGACCTCGTTTTCTCTATTTAGCTAACCAACTTTATGAGAATCAACTAGCGAAAATACTGAAATCTACGCTAGATTAATTGTTAATAATTTCAGATATGTTGCCACACCTTCAGCCAATAACGCCATCTCAAAATCAAATTTAGGGTTATGAAGCGGCGCCACATCCCCGACACCCAAGAAAAAAAAGACACATGGATAACTCTGTGTATAAACCCCAAAATCCTCAGCCTGTAAGACTGGTAAAGGTAATTCATTTACATGAGGCACTACTTTTTTTACCTGTTGAAACAAATCGGGATCGTTAATAACCGCGGGATACCCATCATTATACACAAAATCTATTTGGCACTTTCTGGACTCTCGATATGGTTCAGCCAACTTATCCAACGATTCTTTAAAAAAGTGTTGAGTCACTTCACTATAAGAACGAATACTGCCAGAAATTACCACCTCATCAGCTAAAACATTGCGGATACTGCCACCATGAATCTCGCCAAATTTCAATAAATGATACTCGTCCGCTGGCACAGTCTGGTCAAACTCATAGATATCGGTCATTAAACGCGTCGCTATCTCTAGTGCATCAATCCCTTGTTCATGAGACGCAATATGAGCAGAGCGCCCTTTAATCACAATATCAGTTTCACTGCTTTGAGCCATCATTCCGCCACTTCGAGAAAAAACTTGTCCAGATGCTAACCCCGGCCATAAATGAAACCCAAATATCGCTTTAACTTGATACCTATCTAATAAGCCAGAATCTACGATACTTTGAGCACCACCAGCAATTTCTTCCGAAGGCTGAAAGATCAATACCACATTATGTGCCAGAGTCTCTCTATATTGATTTAAATAAGCAGCCAATTCCAATAGCATCGCCATGTGTCCATCATGCCCACAAGCATGCATGTAGCCCGGATGCTCTGATTGAAAACTTAGACCTGTCGCTTCCATAATTGGTAGAGCATCGATGTCTGTCCGAAAAGCAATCGTGTCCGCCTGCTGATTATCAAAATGCAAAACAAGCCCTGTTTCTCCCACCTCATGAATCTGACAATCGTAGTCGCCGACTTGCTCTAAAAGATAAGCTTTTGTTTTAAATTCATGAAATCCTATCTCAGGAATCCGGTGCAAAGCCATCCGATTTTCTGCTAACATCCTCATAGCCGCCTTTCATTTTGCTTACAATTCTCTCAACGCATCTAGCATTTCAGTGTTATCAATTGTTTGCTGATCCTTAACTTTTAATACACGGGCAGGAACACCGCCAACCACAACATTCTCTGGCACATCTTCTAAAACGATTGCCCCAGCAGCTACAACACTTCCTTTGCCGACACGAACCCCTTCAACAATCACTGCATTAGCTCCGATTAACACATCATCCTCAATCACAACTGGCTCTGCCGAAGGTGGTTCAATCACACCAGCTAAAACTGCTCCTGCACCAATATGGCATCGTTTGCCAACTATTGCACGGCCTCCTAAAATAGCGCCCATATCAATCATGCTCGAATCACCGATTTCGGCTCCAATATTGATGATCGCCCCCATCATAATCACAGCTTGATCGCCAATTGTTACTTGATCACGAATTATTGCTCCCGGTTCAATCCGCGCGTTGATTTCCTTCGTATCTAATAAAGGTATCGCACTGTTACGACCGTCATTCTCAATCACATAATCTTTAATCTTATCTTTATTTGACGCTAAAACTTCAGCTACATCTCGATAATCACCAAAAACGGTTTTACTACGTTTGCATCCAAAGGTCTGGCAATTTGGAAACTCAACTGGCTCTAATAAATTAACATAGACCTTCACCGGAGTCTTTTTCTCTGCGGTTTGAATAAATTTAATAATCTCATGTGCGTTCATCTATTTTCCTCCAATACTCTTCTTATAAGGTAAGCTCTTTTTCAAAAACAGCTGGGCCAGACATGACGATTTCCGAATCCCCTGATATTTCTAATTGACCTTGTTCAAGGTGAACCGTCACCGGTTGTTTCGTGACTAATCCTAAATCACGAGCTACAACATAGCTCGCACAACACCCTGTCCCACACGCCAACGTCCAGCCAACCCCACGCTCAAAGGTTCGGACAATCAACTCGTGGTCATTAACAACTTGAACGAAATTAACATTAGTTTGCTCTTTAAATAACGGATGATGACAGAGTTCTTGTCCCCGAGACAAGTTAAGCTCAGCGACAGCATCCTCCACAAAGACAACCGTATGAATGGTTCCCATGAATAGACTGGTAATTTCCACCATACCTGTCGTCAATTCAACTTGGCGCTGTTGAAAGCTCTGAGCATCACTCGCACCGATTAACTGATTATCATAATGAGCTTGCTCCATCTGCACTCGACATTCAAAAGGACTTGTTTGTGTGATTTCAACGGTCAAAATACCTGCCAACGTCACAACAGGAAAAGTCAACTCACTGACTAGTCCGTGCTCATAAACATGTCGTGCAAAACAGCGAATCCCATTGCCACACATAGGCGCTCTGCTGCCGTCTCGGTTATAAAAAATCATCTCGAGGGGTTGCTGCTTAACGGCGATTAAACCATCTGTATCAAAACGAGAGTCCTGACACAACTCTTGAGCTAATATAGCATAATTAGCTCCTGGAATATCATCAATCAACACAAAATCGTTGCCACAGCCATTATATTTTCTTGCTTTCATGCTTTTAGACCTCCCACTTCTTGATTAACTATCCGAAAAAAAGCACCTATTGGTTAAAATAGGCACTTTGATAGCAATCACTTTATCTCTGCGCCTCTACTTGTAACAGTAGGAGTGATATAAGTTTTTCCTATATCCCCACGACATTAATTTGCCAATTAACCCCGTTCGGCAATGATTACCTTTCAAATCCCCTCTTCAAATGCCTTCTCCAGGATTTTACTCATCTGCATTGCTACCTCTTATTAAAATATAAGTAATAATAACACTTGAATCATTCCCTTGTCCACTCAAAAGGTTAGTAGTTTACAAGGTTTCTAGCCAGTTAAGTAGCTCTGACACGACTTGATCTTGCTGCTCTTTCGTTGTAAGAGTCGCCTGACCATCCTTTTTCTGCTGTCCATATGCACCAAATCCACCATGATTACCGCCAACAATTGAAAAATAGCGAGTTTGCTTTGGTAGATAGTCACGACTTTCTTCATAGCTTTGCCAATTTAAGACCTGATCCTTTGTCGCTGTTATCGATAAAACATCGCCCTTAAATGAGCTTAAATCCCCCTTTTTATCTGGATAACTTCCTAAGAAGAAAACACCTTTTAAGTTAGGGTTAGCACGTTCTCGATGAGCAAAGCGGCTCGCTACAACACCCCCCAGTGAATGCCCCCCAACTACCACGTCCTTTAACTCCTCTTCATCAATTAGCCGATCTCCCGCCTTCATTGCTAAAATCGGTAAATTTAAAGGATGGTGGACTAGATAAACAGGATACCCGCTAGCCGCTAACTGAGATGCTAGATAACTATAGCTTGTTTCTTTTACCAAGGCACCTTGATAAAAAATAATTGCCGGCTTCTCCGATTGAGTTGTTACTGGTTTAAAAATAGTTAACTCCTTTTTTGATTTAACTACCACTGATGATGATTTTAGCGCTTCTGTTGCCAGTTCGGCAGGCTCATAGGCCGCTTGGTGGATTAGCCAAAAACTCACACCTGCTAATACGGCGATTACAACCAAAAATCCAAGCAGCGCTCGTTTTACTCCTTTTCTCACTCGTCATACCTCCTCATTAATTTGCTACCTATATTTTACGGTATTTTTAGTTACTTGCAAAGTTAGGGCATGGGACCAAAATAAAAAGTCATAAAGGTTGTTATTACGATCAATAAACGGTAAACTAATTATAATTGAGAATCATTATCAATTAATCCAACTAAAGAAACGGAGATTAAGCCCATGCCTACATCCATCAGTCAAGCAATCGTTGACAGACGAACGTCTAAAAGAAGTTTAAGTGATGACGTCAGTCTCGAACTAATCTATGAGTTATTGGAAAAAGCTCGCTATGCCCCTTTTCATAAACGAGAACCATGGCAAGCGAAAATCGTCACAACGCCTGCTGAAAAAGAATATCTGTATCAACGAGTTATTGCAAGATACGAAGAGACTGGTCTTATTCACGATGATGAAAGTCGTTTAAAATTTGAAACAAAAATGACACGATTACTCAAAAATGCGCCTGCCACAATTCTATTCGCAAGAGAGATCATTTCTGACAATAAGCGCTTAGACTCAGACTCAATCCAAGCAACGGCTGCCCTTATTCAAAATTTTTCTTTACTTGCTCATGAAGCAGGACTAGTCGGCTTTTGGGCTTCAAGTGCTTTTATTATGGACCAAGAGTTTTCAACCGCTCTTGGCTTTCCAGAAAATGTTGAATTAATTGCAAACTACCGACTCGGTTACCCTGATCCAGAACTTCCTCGTAAAGAAGCCAAGCGAGCTGATGTAACGAGCTGGGCTACCCCGTTATTATAATTAACTGACAAAAAGAGCGAGGAGACATTTTTTAATGCCTTCCTCACTCTTTTAATCCTTGTTAGATTAAACTGTATAAACTACAAACAATGCATACTCTTCTTCTTTGGTATCATAAGTGACACTAAAATCAACAATTGTTCCGCCTTTTTCCACAATACCTTCTAGCTCAGACACGACAAGGCTATAATCGCTACTCGTGATTGCAGTAATTTTTTGCATGGATTTCGCCTCCCTTCACTTGATTTTAAGAAAACAACTTAGGAAATTGACGCCTCATAGATAGCTGATACAGAATTTTCTAGTGTATGATTAAATTCTTCCGGAGTTTGTTGATAGGTCAATCCTTCTGACAACGCCCGTGAAAAACTCGCAATTACTTGATGATTACGGCTCAACCGTTCATTGGCCTCATCTCGTGAATACCCACCTGATAGCGCAACTACCCGAATAACATGTGAGTCTTCAGTTAAATCTTCATAAAAATTATCCTCTGTTGGAATTGATAGCTTCAACATCACTTTAACATGAGGCTCAAGCTCATTCAAATGTGTCACTAATTCTTCTTTCAAAATAGCCTCTGCTGCTGCCTTTTCAGGACTATGAATATCAACCTCTGGCTCAATAATTGGGACCAGACCAGCAGCTGAAACTTGTTTTGCTAACTCAAATTGTTGTGCTACGACAGCCTTAATCCCAGCAGGATTGGCCATTTTTATCAATGAACGCTCTTTGGTACCAAAAATATGATACTGATTAGCCTTTTCAAGGATTTCAACCAAATCAGGAATTGGTTTTAATAACTGTACACCTTCTGCTTCATCAGCTAATCCTTTGTCAATCTTCAAGAAAGACAAAATACCTTTTTTATCCCACAGATAATCGACAGTTGGAACACCTTCAATTTCACGCTCCATCGTGCCTTCAAAAAGGATTGCCCCTAAAATATGCTCAGAGGTAAATGCGGGACTCTCAATAATTCGAGAACGCATTTCGTGAACTAAATTAAACATCGCCTCGTCTGTGTCGTAGCTAGTTTCTTCAATGCCGTATGCCTTCAGAGCCTTTGGTGTACTACCACCACTTTGGTCCAATGCTGCAATAAATCCTTTACCACTACTCATTCTTGTCAGTTGTTTGTCGTTCATCAATATCCTACCCTTCTTTTCTATGATCAATAAAAAGTCTGCTGTAAAACATCTCTAAATTTATTATAACTCACTTTGACAAAAATACCTCATGATATGAATTCGAGTTAACGCAGCCTGATTTTCTCTTTTGCAGTATACCGCTCTCGGCCATCTACACCATAAGACGCAGGTGGTATTATTTTCCAAATCTGTTTGGCGGCTAATTTGATCCCGTGCTCTAACCCCAGCTTCGCACTTGCAGGCTCAACATCTAAGTATGTGTGACTAAAATCAGCTACTTGGCGATAATCCCTAGCAGAATAATTAAAAGACTCAGTTTCAACCACCGTCTTACCGCTAAGCCCTGACAGCTCATAAAAATCTGGATTACTCATGACTAATTGGTTGTGTAAGCCGACAACACGCTGTTCTTTCATAATAAAAACTGATTGATTATCCACCGTTCGTAGGACATCCCACTGAGTTACGAAGCTTCCATCCGCCGCTTTCACTATAAACTCAGAAAGCCCATTATGACTTTTAATTTTATCATTATGCTGCCCAACAAAGGGTCGCTCTTTTGATGTTCGATTATGAAAATATGAATTAGAGCCGTAATCTAAGGTCCCACGCTGACCATCCCGTGCAATCGACTCTCTCTCAAAAGCCAACAACTTATCATAATCCGTCGCGCCTTGATAATTTTTTCTAATATAATAAATGGCTTGACGATCCAAATACATCCGAAACTGATGAATACCTTTAATCTCCTGCCCCCTAATCTCACTTTTGTCATAATGACTTGGAACCAATCCATGAGGATAAGCTCTTTTAACCGTCTCTGCATACACCTCTAAGAACAAACTATCTGGGGAGAGTTCTTGATCTAACACATAATCCCCCTCTAATTGTAAAAAATCGAATGAATCGAGGTGTCCACCTAGCTGTCGGATAATCAAATAAGCTTTCGACCTCAGACTCTCATCATCAACCTCACTTTGGGCCTGATACATGTTGTGATACAACATTGAACCAACCAGACGTGACTCCTGATAAATTTTTTTCCGCCACTCATCCTCTGTCACACCAGCCACTTTTTGAGTCAGCTCTGCTAAATAAATTTTGACGGCAAAACCACACCAACCTTCTTGCCTCAGTCGCTGCTCCTCTTCTATTAAATAATAAAAATAAGCCAAACTGTCCATCTCTTTAGTCAGCAATAGTTCTAACTGATACCACGCGTCATAAAGTTTAAGCCAACCAACAACTAGGTCCCTTATCGCCACTTCTTGAATATCTTTTTTCACCTGTTTTTGGAGAAAAAGATTCAGCTCATTAATCAGATCTGATATGACTAAAAATTTTTGAGTCGCAGCTCTTTCACTTTCTATCTTTAATTGCTGCTTTCGTTGTAGTTGAGTCAGCCGCTCAGAAAAATACTGCTTTATTTTCAACAAGCTGACAGTCAACATCCTATTCACAAAAGGTCGCTTCACCAAGCGCTGTTGCCAATCCTCTAATCGATTTAACTTTTTCAGCCATTTTTTTTGCTTTTTCTCCAAACACTTCCTTCTTTCAGTAGATTCAGGAACGATTTGATACGCTTCACAAGACGAAATTAAGTGAGTTAATATCGACTCTAATGTATCTTTGTTAACAGTTGTAACATTAATTGTTAACAGCTGTTGAGCAGCCAGAGTCACTCCTTTGATTGTCTCCCTATTCCCCATGAGCCCACCTCTTTTCTCAAGCTTTGGCTTGTCTAGTCCATCGCCCCTTTAGTAGCAACACAACAAAAAACTAGCTGTCCATCCTCTGACAACTAGTTGCTGCTTATTTCAAGCCAATCAGCTCCATAGGCGTTTTGAAAAAGGCCTTAGCAATTAGCTTTGCCATCTCTTCTGGTGTTTCTTTCCCCTGAATCAACAACCATTCTTCTACCACCGCAATAATTCCTGATAAAAAGAACAACGTTTCATAATGGGCTCTATTCTCTGTCTCAACTACCACTGCAATCTTGGCTTTGACCATCTCAATATACTTATTTTCAACTTTTCTAACAAAAGTCGGATCGCCATGTTCACCAAGAAGTAATCGCATGAGCTCCTGATTTTCATGGAAAAAATTTATCACTGACAATATTTCCTCATAAAGAAAAGGTTCCAGCATTCCTTCTTCCTGTTCATGAAGCATCATACTTAAATTTATCGGCACCTTCTCTTCAATTATCGCCACGTATTTATCAAATAGCTCTGCTTCAATTTCTTCTAAGAGCTGGTATTTGTCTTGATAATGTCGATAAAATGTTCCACGATTGATATCCGCCGCTGTCACAATCATTACCACTGACAATTTTTCAAAGCCATGTTCTGCCATCAAAGCTAAAAAAATCATTCTAATATGTTGTTTGGTTCGTCTCGTTTGAGCCGATTCAGTTGCTGTCATTTTACACCTCGACTATCACATATTTTCATCTATCTTTTATCAATTTACCTTATTTTGTCGTTTGATTCAACACTTTTCTCTTAGGTGTTGATTTACGCAACACTTCCAAATTGTTTGACTATTGAGCCTATCTGCTTTTCCTTTTACACTAAGCTTATTCCCAACTAATAAAAAGGACGTGACCTCTATGGCTTACATGACAATCAAAGAACTAACCAAAGAATATATCGTGGGTAAACAAACAATTACCGCTCTCGAGAAAGGCAGCTTTTCCATTGAAAAAGGCGAGCTAGTTGTTATTCTTGGTCCCAGTGGTTCAGGCAAAACAACGTTGCTGAATCTACTAGGCGGGATGGATCAGGCAACTTCTGGTCAAGCGATCATTGATGGCACTGACATCTGCCAATTAACCCCAAAAGAATTGACGCTTTACCGACGAGAAGAGGTAGGATTTATTTTCCAATTTTATAATTTAATCCCTAATCTAACCGCTCTAGAAAATGTTGCCATTTCTGAGCGGCTAGGGCGTTCTCCTCTCAATGCTCAAGATATCTTAGAAAAAGTTGGAATGGGGCATCGACCTAAAAATTTTCCGTCTGAACTATCTGGCGGAGAACAACAACGAATCTCCATTGCACGAGCCATTACTAAAAATCCAAAATTAATTTTATGTGATGAACCTACTGGCGCTCTTGATAGTGAAACAGGTAAAAAAGTGCTGGAATTATTGAAAGAACGAACCACGGTCGAAAATCATACTGTTTTAATCGTTACTCACAATTCTCTCGTCGCAGAAATTGCAGACCGAGTCATCACTATTAAAGATGGTCATATCGTCAGCAATCAATTTAATCCTGCGCCAAAAACCGTTCAGGAGGTGGCGTGGTAGATGATTATCAAACAAATTTTTAGAGATATTCGCAAAGATTGGCTACAGTTTCTAGCCATTTTCTTAATGTCTTTCATGTGTCTAGTCATCTACTCAGCTCTTATTGGAATTTCAGCGGGGATGGATCACCAAGCTAACCAATTTTTATCGAAAAGCCGCCTCGCAAATAGTCTGCTAACAGCAGAAACTATTACACCTACTGATATTGAAGCGATTGAAAAGCTTGACGGCGTGACCGAAGTCGAACCCCGATTACTACTTCTAGGAGACCTTTTACTAGATGATCAAAACACAATTGCTTTGACCTTGACCGCTACCACTGGTACTAATATGAATCAGCCTCTAGTAATTACTGGTGCCGATTATGATAGCCAAGACGGTATCTGGTTAAACAAGGAACTGATCGATCACTATCACCTGAAAATGGCTGATAAACTAACTATTGAGTTACAGGGACAACAAATAACCGTTCCAATTGCTGGTAGCATCCAACAGCCTGAATACCTATTTTTTCCTGAATCTAACGATTATCCTTATCCTAACTATAAAAAGAATGCCTATGGTTTTCTCTCAAAAGCCTATTTAAATCAATTATTAAAGATTTATCTACCAAACAATCAATTGATAATCAAACAAGGGACAAAGAATTTTTCTTGGTTCCAACAAGAAAGTCAAGCAATCCTCGGTGACCGCTACCGACTTGCAGTTGAAACAAAAAAAATGCCACAGATTGCAGACTTTTTAGATAAGCAAGAACAGGTAGAAAAACTAGCCTTACTGTTTCCTTTTTTATTCATTCTCTTATCTAGTATGACGATGGCTTCTACAATGACGCGCTTTATAAAAAAATACCAGGTATCGATTGGCACGTACAAAGCGATGGGCTTTAAAAACAGTGAGATTTATCGCTATTATTTAAGCTTTGGAGTCGTGATTAGCGGAACAGGCTCTCTCTTAGGGATTCTTTGCGGTCCAACCGTTGTCGCTCCCATGCTCATCAATTTTCTCAAAAAAAACTATAGTATCCCGGCTTGGGAATCTAGCGTTGACAGTAGTGTCTGGTTCGTAATGCTCCTACTGATTAGCTGCTGTACCCTAATGACCTATCTCCCCTGCCGTCAAATAGTCAAACAATTGCCCGCGAACACCTTGCGTGTCCAAGTAACGAATCAAATCAAACCTGGTTTTATCGAAAGAAGTCGTTTACTCAGCACACTCTCCTTCACTAATCATTGGGTGGCTAGGGGCATACTAAGAAATAAAAGCCGCTCTTTAATGGGGATTTTTGGTGCCCTAGGCTGTACAGTATTACTCGTTGCCGGTATCGGAATTAACCGTTCCATTCACTATACAGTAGATCAAACTTTTAACGAAACGTATCAATACGAAGAAAAAATCAGCTTCAATCACCCTCTCGAACAAATGGAGCAACAAACACTCATTGACACTATCGATGAGACTCACTTTCAGTGGTTGACTCAACAAAAGATTGACCTTATTAATGGGCAAACTACTGTTGAAAAACTCGTAACAATCATTGATCATGACTCCTTAATGAAGTTAGTAAATAAAGAGGAGAACACTATTGATTTGACTGACTTGAAAAAAAATGACGTCATACTCACTCATAAACTTGCAAAAACACTCAATGCACGTCTAGGTGACACTATTTATTTGAAACTTCAAACAGAAACACTTTTTCGCCCATTTTTAGTCAAAGACATTACTAGCATCAGTTCACCTCAAGGGATTATTACAACGAAGCAGATTTGGGAAAATGCAGGGTATCATTATACGCCAACTTCCTTACTAATCAAACAACCACTTAATAATAACCAAAAAACTAAAGTGAATGATCTCGCATTTGTCAAAAATACTCAATTAAAAAAAGTAGACTATCAAGAATCATTAAAGACGATTCAATCCACCATCGTGATTGTAAGTTTAATTGTCTTCGCGGCTGTTTTTCTAGGGATCGTTATTTTATCGAACTTTAACCTTCTAATTTTTGCCGAACGTTTTCGTGAATTTGCAACATTAAAAGTCTTGGGCTTCAAGCAAGCTGAAATAAGACAATTGTCTTTTCGCGAAAACTTTTTCCTAACTTTAGTTGGATTAGGCTTTGGGTTCATTGCCGGTCACTATTTCTTGCGCGCTTACGTCGCTATCATCTCACCTGATACTCAAGAATACCTGCTGCAATTTGGCTGGCAAGAGTATCTGATTGTTGGCGGTATAACCCTCACTTGTTCTATTTTGATCAACCTATTTCTAGATAACAATATTCGCCGGATATCTATGGCAGAATCATTAAAAAGTAACGAATAGCATTACGAATTAAAGACTCCGCAACTTCTCAGAACCTGAGCAATTGTAATTACCAATTGTTCGGGTTCTTCGAGTTTCACTTTATTCTTAGCAAGTAAATGTATAATCCTTAAAATTCGGAACAAAGCGACTTTATGCTCCTTTTTTCTTATAAGCCAACCCGCTTCGCTAATTCTGGGGTATAACGATGACCAACAATCTCCACCGCTTTTGTCGCTACATCAAAAGCACTCAGTTCTTCTGGGGTAAAGGAAATCGCTGTGGCACCAAGTTTCTCTTGCAAACGAGATAATTTAGTAGTTCCCGGGATTGGTACAATCCAAGGCTTCTGAGCCAATAACCACGCCAACGCAATTTGAGCAGGTGTCGCCTCTTTTTCCATCGCTTTTTGTCTAATTAAGTCCACTAAAGCCTGATTTGCTATCAACGCCTCTTGGCTAAATCGCGGCAATGGATGACGCCCATCTCCAGCTTTAAAGATGGTTTTTGTTGTAATTTCACCCGTTAGAACCCCTTTGCCTAAAGGACTAAAGGGAACAAACCCAATTCCCAATTCCCCTAAAGTCGGAATTAGTTCAAGTTCTGGTTCTCTCATCCACAATGAATACTCGCTTTCAACTGCTGCAAGAGGTTCAATTGCATGAGCTCGACGAATCGTTTGAACGCCTGCCTCCGATAAGCCCCAATGCTTAATCTTTCCTTGCTTTTTCAAATTTTGCATAGTCATGGCTATGTCTTCAATTGGCACGTTCGGATCAACACGGTGCAGGTAGTACAAATCAAGAGTCTCCAACTTCAATCGCTTTAGTGTCCCTTCAATTGATTCCATAATCCCCACTGGACTTCCGTCAACAACTTGCTTGCCATCAATAATCTTAATTCCTACTTTTGACGCAATGGTTACTTGCCCTTTATAAGGCGCTAGGGCTTCACCGACCAACGTCTCATTAACAAATGGTCCATAGACTTCCGCAGTATCAAAAAAAGTTTCCCCCATCTCAATAGCTTCCTGTAACAAGCGAATCATCGCTTGTTTCTCAAGTGTCTCCCCATAAGCATAACTCATCCCCATACACCCCAAGCCAATTTCTGAAACAACTAGCTCACTTTTACCTAATTCTCTTGTCTTCATACTGATTCTCCTCCCATTAGTTTATGACTCAACCATACACCTTAGAGTTCACTCTAAGGCAAGAGAAATCGAGTAAAAAATCAAAAAGAGAAAAGAAAGTCGCCTCCTTTCTTTCCTCTCTGTACTCAACTAGTCAATAGCTACTACCAATATTTATGAGCTATTTTTTTGCTAAAATAGCGTCAATTTCAGCTAGTTCAGCTGCCTCAAATGTCAAGCTCTCTAAAGCTTTAATATTATCTTCAAGTTGCGTTAAACGACTCGCCCCTACCAAAACACTTGCGATTGTTGGTTGACGTAAATTCCAGGCTAATGCCATTTCTGCTAGAGTCTGATTACGGTTTTCAGCTACTTGGTTTAATCCCTTAACTATTTTCAACGTCTCTTCCACACGGTCTTCAGATAAAAATGGACTGTCAGAACGATGAGCTCTAGAATCCGTTGGAATCCCGTTAAGATACCGATTGGTCAACAATCCCTGAGCTAGCGGACTGAAAACAATCGCGCCCAATTTCTCTTCCTCCAAAACAGTTAGTAACTCATCTTCAATCCATCGATCAAACATGTTGTAGTTAGGTTGATGGATAATAAATGGCGTACCCAATTCTCGAAAAATCTGAGCAATTTCCTGTGTCCGCTCAGCATTATAATTTGAAACCCCCACATACAAGGCTTTTCCTTGGCTCACTAATAGATCCAAAGCCTGAGCAGTCTCTCTTAAAGGAGTCTCATAATCTGGGCGATGATGATAAAAAATATCAACATAGTCTAGCCCCATCCGTTTCAAACTTTGATCACAACTCGCCACGATATTTTTCTTTGAGCCCCATTCACCGTACGGACCCGGCCACATATAATAACCTGCTTTCGATGAAATGATCAACTCATCGCGGTATCCTTTCAAATCTTCACGAAGAATTCGCCCAAAATTTTCTTCTGCTGAACCAGCAGGTGGTCCATAATTATTAGCCAAGTCAAAATGAGTAATCCCTCGATCAAAGGCGCCATGAATAATTTCTCGCTGATTACTTAAGGGATCAACATCACCAAAATTATGCCATAAGCCTAAAGAAATGGCTGGTAATTTCAACCCAGATGAACCAACCCGACGATAAGTCATCTCCTGATAACGCTCTGTTTTTGCTAAATACATACTTAACCTCCTCGTATAATAAGGTTATCAGATTTATTCTGATAGTTCCTTTTCATCCCCATAAGGGGTATGATTATTTCGTACAGATAGAGGTCGTAGTATTCCTCCTTGAAGTTTTGTCT
>NZ_JCAQHY010000124.1:0-27495 GCF_059621045.1 Vagococcus sp. WN80Y | reverse complement strand
CCTACAAAGCCACTCCTGTCACTTTTATTATGACAGGAAATCGTCTGTAGGTCGATCACTTTTGTTTTCATTCTGTTTGGTGAGGGCGATAGCCCTCATGAGTGTTTGTCTCACCCTCTGCTTCATCTTTTTTATTTCTACAAGTTACGTCTAATCCGTATATGATAGTTAGCTGTTAAATTTTCTGAAAATTAAGACTAAAAAATGATACAATTAATTTAGACATTGTTGTGACGGATTGAATGCTAATGAGGATGGAGGGTAATTATTAGAACATAAAGCTGATCTAACTAGCAATAAACTATTTTATTTTGGAAGGAGGTATTTTATATGGAAAAAATAATGCCAGCTAATTATTTAACGGTAGAAATTTTGAGCGTTATCGACGAATTATGCGATGTTTTTATCGGCGTCATCGTCAAATGCAAGGGTCCTTATATCGACCTGAAGTAGTGGAAATGATGCAACAGGAGATGATTCAGTCCTGATCGATTGAAGAATACCGTAATAAGAATTTTAGGTATCAAATCACTGATTCAGGGGTAATAGTAGAGGAAATGGTCTACCAACTAACTCATGTCAAACAGGTTTCAAGAGGGGCATTGGATGAAGGGAGCTTCCGGCGATTACTGAAATTATTAACAGATTTGGTAAATGAGGTTGAAACACCTGTAGACTTATGGTTGGCTATTCGTTCTGAATTTGGAGAAATTCGTGAAGAAACAGCTATTTATATTCGCTATATAGCAAGTCCAGAAGTGGATAGTCGAATGAAAACTGAGGTATTACTCGTTTATAAAGATAATTTCGTGACTTATTTACGATATTTCATCGTTAGTGTTCAAAAACTTTACTTTCAATTTCAAACGGTGATTAAAAAACTTTTAACAATTAACCAACAGGAGTTAGTTTCAGGGTTGTATCTAAAGGAACAGGAAGTCCCAATGTTTGATGGGATTACTGAATTAGAAGTTGCTGAGCAGGTATCAGGTGAAATGATAGCGCTTCCTGATTGGTTTATCGGCAACGGACAACGTCCGAGTGAATATGATAATTTGATGGAGCAAACCAATCAAATGATTGCTAAAATCACGAACTTAATTTATTATTTTGGACGAGAAATTCGACAGTATCAAAGTCGAAAAAAGGATTATTTACATTTAGCAAAATGGTTTGCACAGATAGATGATTTTACTGAGGCGCGGAAAATGTATGCTGGGATCTTCGGATTAGAGCATTCTCGTCATTTTTATGTGACGGAAGGAACAGCCGCAACCAATAATCGTGAAAATAGTTGGGAACTGACACCAGCTACCTTTTTCTTAATAAGCGAGGACGTGGAGCACGCCAGGAACGAAAGGCTTCAAGCTTTAAAATGAATGTAACTGCACAACTAGCAGAATAAGAAAAGTATCGCCAAAAGATTCTAGCGCAACGTGAGCGGATTGATGGCTATTTTGAAGCTGGGCGATTGGATTTTTCAAAACTTGATAAGCTAGATGTCGTTTCTCGTCAAATGTTTTTAAAATGGATTAGTGGAGCTATTTCGACGCAGGTACCTAATCGACAGGCTGTTGAAAGAAAATTGCAGCAGACTATTATGACCGAATTAAATTTTGAAGTTAAGGTTTACATTGATTTAAGTCAGAGTATTATAGTGGCATGTGACGATGGCCAGCTAACAATGCCTTATGTTGTGATGGAAAGGGTGGGGCGATGAAACCAGAAGAATTTAGTTTGGTAGTAAAGCTTTTAGTTGAAAATTTTTGGATTATTCGTGAAGATCAGCCAGAAAACTATAACTTTTTACGTCGTCATCAGCAGCATATTCAGCGAGAATTTCGCCAACGCTTTGGATTAAATGTCACGATTCGTCCGCAATATATCCAGTTGTTAAAGCGTCCGTTTCGATTAGAAGCTTGGATGGGAAATAATGACTTTACTACACCGATGGATTTTGCTTTATTTTGCTGTGGCATGGCGTTTGTGGAAGAACTAGAAATAGAAGCGCCATTTATGATGGAGGAGCTAGTTCAGAATCTTCAATTAATGGTTCCAGAGGAATTAGTTGCAGATTGGAATAATTATAATCATCGTAAGAGTTTGGTGCGAGCTGTAAAAAAAATGGAGCGATTACGATTGATTGAGAAGATTGAAGGTGAAGTATTAGATTTTGAACAATCAGAACAAAATTTGGAGATTTTGTTTAGTACAACGCCAATGGTACGAGCATTTCTGGCACGAGCTCCACAATCCTATACGCAATATGCGACTTTCGATGAATTTAAGGAAGATTTAGAGGACAGTCGTAGTAGTCTGGAACGGAATCAGATTATTTACCAACGATTATTAATGGTTCCACAGATTAGCCGGACTGCTGATAATGAGGATATTTTTGCATTAATGCGTAATTTCTACCGATTTACTCAGGAGTATGTGGAGAATAATCTGTCGTTTCATTTCGAGTTATATAGAGATTATGCTGCGTTTACATTGGAGCAACGAGATAATTGGCAGGAGTTGTTTCCCAGTCGAAAAGTAGTGGATGAAGTTTTAATGCAATTGACTACGATTTTACGACAAGATGACTTGGCACCGACACCATATGGAGAGGTGTATCTAACAGAAGATCAGTGGGAAAAGCTTGTGAAGGAGTTAAAGGCTAACTATTGTGAGTATTGGTCTAAAGAATTTAATGAGATGTCTTTAAAGCAACTGTCTGATACCTTGTTTACTCGTGGAGCCTCTTGGGGATTATTTAAAAATGTAGAAAGTCAGATTATTATTCAACCAGCTTTTGGTCGTTTGGTGGCGGAAATGAGGAAAGAAAATGATGAATAGATGGATCATTAATCGAGTTGGACTATTGAATTTTTGGTATTATGCAAAAGAAACATTTGAACTAGCAGATGGTCGCATGCTTTTACGAGGAACCAATGGTTCTGGAAAATCATTGACGATGCAAAGCTTGTTTCCTGTTTTATTTGATGGAGACACTAGTGCTTATCGCTTGGACTCTTTTGGCTCAAGAGATCGAAAAATGGAAGATTATTTGTTAGGTGAGAAGGGTGTTTCAGAACGGAATGAGGGAATTGGCTACCTATTCTTGGAAGTTAAACGTGAAGCTCGGGAAGAATATCTAACTGTAGGAATTGGCATGCACGCCAATCGTGGTGGGACGTTAAAAAAATGGTTCTTTGAAATTGAAAATAATCAACGAGTAGATAAAGATTTTGAGCTTTATGAGGAACTTCGTCGTGGAGAATTAACGCCTCTTACGAAAGCAAAATTAAAGAATCGTTTGGAAGGCAGAGGTCGTGTCTTTGAAACTCAAAGAGAGTATAAAATATTTGTTAACCAACGGATTTTTGGATCTGACAATTTAGATCAGTTTGATGAATTGATTACATTGCTTTTGCAATTACGCTCACCTAAATTGTCTAAGGATTTTCGTCCATCTGTGATTTACGGCATTCTACGTAACTCTTTACCAAAGATGAAAGAAGACGAATTGTTGACATTATCGAAAACGATTGAACAGTTAGACCTTCATCGAGAACGATTGGAAGATTTAAGTAATGAAATCAAAGAGTTAGACCACTTTGCTAAAAATTATCATCGTTGGCATGATGAACTAATCTCTCAGGTTGCGGGAAAGTGGAAGCAGCTTTTTAATGAGATGAAACGGTTGGATTTACAAGTAGCCGATCTTAATCAGCAATTGAAGAATAATAACATAGCTTTGGCAGAAAATCGAAAGTCTTATGAAAAAAATGAGCAGCAACTAGAAACATTGGCGGCTACTATTTCACAATTAAGTCAGCATGAAGGCATGGACTTAGTCACTCAAGGATTGGCGCTTAATAAACGATTGAAGCAAACAGTAGATCGTTTAGCTCGCGCCAACGAACAACTGCTAAAAAAACAACAGTTACTGGGAAATCAGCAAGCCGATTTAGGTAAACGAGAACAGTTACAGGAACAACTTTTTAGTGAGTTAGAAGAATTTATTCAAGATAATCAACAGTATCTGACTTATCTAGGCTTTGAAGAATTAGATAGCGCCTATTCTAAAAAATTGCGGGCAACGATTACTCTTGATGAACGCAAGTATTGGCTGCAACAGGTTCGTCAAAAACAGGATCATTTTCGTGAAATTCAGCAATTACTTTTAGAAATGAAACAATTGGAAGGACAGCTGTTAGAATTGGAACGAATTGGTGCACCCTATTTGAAAAAGAATTGCAACGTTCGGGTGTCTCAAGTGATGACCTGTTAAGTGTTGCTAAGGCGCGGGCAAAAGAGCTAAATATTAAAGAGCTAAAAAAATTGGAAGATCGTTTTTCTACTAGTTTTGGTTTCATAGCAGACCAGCTGCAAAGTTATCAACCAAAATTGATGCGTGTCAGTGGCGTGAGTTTGTCGGCAGAAGAAGAGCAAGAGCTAGGTGAATTCGCCTCTTTGAACACTCATAATGAACCGCAGTTTTCTGAAGATGGGCAGCTAACAACGACAACAGATTTATTGGAACATTTGAAAGAACAACGACTGACACTGCGGGAACTACTTAAAAAGGATGATGAACGACTTTTCAAAAAAGTAATTCTAGAATCTGTTGGGAAAGTCTTACGTGTGCGTATTCAACAGGCACAGCAGTGGGTGGCTCAAATGAATGGACTGCTCCAAGAACAAAAAAACTCTTCTGGCCTATCCTTAAGTATCGGTTGGAAAGGCGTTTCGGCTGCTTCTGAACAAGATCTTAGCACGAATCAACTTACAAAAGCCAACAGAACTCTTATCGGAAAAGGATCGTGATGCAGTTTCTCGTCATTTCCAAGAAAAAGTTCGTTTAGCCCAAGAGCAACTACAAAATGAACCTGATGATCAAAACACACTATTTCAAGCGATTGCTAAAGTATTGGATTATCGAGATTGGTTTGAGTTTGAACTGAAGTATAAACGAGTAAATGAAGGCTATCAGTCCCAACCATTAACTGATCGTCGTTTCAATCAATTCTCTGGCGGAGAAAAAGCAATTGCGATGTATTTACCGTTATTTGCAGCGACTTATTCTCGCTACGAAGATGCTGGCGAGCAATGCCCGCGTGTGATTACATTGGATAAAGCCTTTGCGGGAATAGATGACCAAAATATTGCAGAGCTTTTTAAAGCCTGTGAGCAGCTAGGATTCAACTATGTGATGAATTCACAGGCACTTTTTGGTGATTATCCGACTGTCTCTAAACTAGCCATCTATGAGTTATTACGACCTCAGAATGTTAAGTTTGTTACGACTATTCGTTATTATTGGGATGGACATAAAAAACATTTTCTAACGGGAGGTGAGCAGCTTGTCTGATCCAAAAGCTTATTTTAAACAACCAATTTTTAAGCTGCTAGCAAAAGAATTATGGCGGAGGTATTGGTTGAAAGAAGAATTTGGTAGCAGTCTCGGGCTAAGTTTATTCAATAAGACAGATACTGAGCCATTGCGAAGCTTTCTTGGTATTACGACACTTGCTTGGGATCAAAAGAAACGAATTAGCATTGCTGATCTGGAACACGCTTTTGCAGAAAGTATCCTGAAATGGACCTTAACTGATTTTGTCGTTTTTGTTTTGAATCAACCATTAGCGGTAAAAAAGGAACACGAGTTGTTAGAAGAAACAGCGTTGGCGCATTTTAAAAACAAGGTAAGAGCGATTGATTTAAGTTTCATTTCATTACTTACAGATCGACAGCTAAAAGAATGGTGGAAAAAAGAATTATCAGATTTGCTTATTTTTGAACAAGTATCTGCCGCTGTGCGGAGTTTACCTAAAAATGAATTTATAAAATTACCAGTATTTGCTTATAAAATGACAGGATCTCCCCACACTTTTGATGAAACGAAAGAGGGGGGCAGCTACTTTTGCAAATGCTGACAGCCATGTCAAGACAGAGTTCTGAGAGCTTAGTGGAGTTAGAAAGAACCGAACAACGTCACGGTTTACTAAATGAATTTCATTTATTGAAGGATGACATTATGAATTATGCTGCTATTAGAGGTTTGACGGCACTGGATTCGGAAAAAAGTCAAAATCAAATGTGGCGTCAAGCCTGCATGGAAGGAATTAGCTGGAATGTTCCATTAAAAGAAATTTTGCGGATGCCCTTGATACGTCCTTATGTTGGCAGAAAGGTTTTAGTAGTGGAGAACTCTGGTATTTATTCAGTCTTAGTTGAGTTGCTACCAGAAGTCCCCATCGTTTGTTCTAGCGGACAATTTACTTTCGCTGTTTGGCAGTTATTGCGCAAATTAATCAGCTCTGGAACACTCGTCTATTATAGTGGAGACTTGGATCCAGAAGGTCTAGGAATGGCTCAGAAATTGAAGAATGCTTTTGGGGCTCAATTACAATTTCTAGGGATGGAGCCACAACATTTTCAGATAGCTAAAACGAAAGTACCTCTTACTAATAGCCGGTTAAAGAAGCTTAAAAATTTGAAGGATGATCAGTTAATTGCCTTAGGGCGGCTGATTTATGAGGAGAAACAGGTTGCTTATCAAAAGGGAGTTTTGCCTGAATTGATAGTGGCTGTTGAAAGTGAATTTATGGATGCCTCATTTTGACAAGCTTATGAAATGATAATAGAGAGACAAGACGAAAAACTATAAAATGACAATAAATAATGAAAAAGTAGAGTTAATATCTACATTTTAAAGGAAAATTGAGATTCATGCCTCAATTAAAAAGTTTAGTTAATTCATAAGATAGAAGAGAACTAGGTTTGTTTATGGCCTGTGACTAGAGACGGAAGTGGCTGGTGACAAGGTTATCTTATCCAAGGTATTCTTTCTTTTATTAAGTTAGTATCATTAGTGTTGCAAAGATATAAATAATGAAGAATATGAATTTTCTGGTTTTAGTACAGTCTATAAAATTGACAAAACGACTAATGCTCACGCAATGGATGACTATTTCCAGAAAACCTTCAGTCATTTAGTTTTAGAACAAGTGTGACAATGGCTGGTAAGAGATCATATCGGAACGAATGGCTTCAGCCAACATTCTACCAGATCAAACCTTAAATAGTGAAACGCATATTTGAACTGAAACAGGGGGGGCACGCGCTCCTAACTTAATAGGTTAAAAGAGTTGCGATTAATGTCAGAATCACTTGATTGACGGTGCCTTGCTCATCTTGTGAGTGGAGGTTCTTGATAGTTAAGTTTTGCTTCAAGTCTTTGAAAAAAAGCTTAATTTGTCATCTTGCCTGGTAGATATCGGCTAGTTCTTGAGGCTTTAAGTCAAATTGATTTGTTACCAGACTTAGAATTTTTTGGTCCTTGGTCACAATTGTTATGGGTTGAAAATGTGAGTTCGCATAAGATTTTCTACAATCAAGAGAGATATGTTGCTCACTAATAATCAACACATCGTGAGTGTGATAGCTTGTGATTTCAATGTGGTCAATCGATTGAATACCTACTCCTTGGCATAAGCGTTGGCCAAGTTTCATACTGTAGTAATCATACTGTTGAATGACTGTTTGAGCATTCGGAAAAAACCATTTTTGGAAAGAGGTTTTTGAGTGATACTTATCCACGGTATTGATCCTTTATATTGGTCTTAGGTAAGTCACCCAAATCCAATATAAAGGATTTTTTTGCTCATGAGTCGTTTTAAATCAAAGTTTTTTCTGTTTTTGAAAACCTTTGCAAAACTAGTGCTAAAAAGTTTTTTTACTATTTCGATAATGTTTAGGCGAGACGGAGACTTTCTTTTTAAATAAATAGCTAAAATAATTGGGATCACTATAGCCAATCGCAAAAGCGATAGTGCTCAGTCGGTCATCCGTTTCTTTCAGTAATTTTTTAGCTAATTCAATGCGAGAATTAGTCAAGTAGTCAATAAATGTCGTGTCCATGGCTTGAGAAAAGATGGTGCTAAAATGGGCTGGACTAAGAGAAACTTCTTCTGCTACTGAATTTAATGAAATATCAGGATCGGTAAACTGTTGATTAATATAATTAAGGGCTTTTTGAATGACGCTCCGATATTTAATCATCTTAGGATTGATTTTATTTTCTGTTAAGTAGTTAATCAGCGGAGTTGCCACTGCTTGAAAATTATCGACTGTCATCGAAACTGTGGATAAATACTCAATGTTACTCAGTTGTTTTGTATTAAGTTGATGGGTATTGGGTTCTTTTTTTCGGATGAGACTAACAAGCTCAATTAATACAAAAAATCGATATAGGCGGTTTCGCTCTTCAGTGTCACCGGGAATACCAGTTAATTCAGAAACCAAATCAGGTATTTCAAGTGGATTTAGTGCAGATAATCGGTCGGCTAAATCTAATTTGAAGGGGTTAGTCGGTGAAACTTCACCCTCTTGAATATCGTCTTCATAGCTAATGATTTTTTCAGTCCGTAATTTACCATATGTTTGGATTAAATGTTCCGTTATTTGAAAGGAGTTTTTAATGTCGCTAATCCGTTCTACTACGGTCCCAAAAGCGACAACAATTTCATAAGACTCTTCTTGCTCTAGTTCATGGATTAGCGTATTAGCAATTTGATAACACTTTTCAAGTAATTCTTTCTTATCAGGATGAAATACTAGAAATTTAATATACTCAGATGAAATACTGGAGAAGATAATAGTAGGATCTGCTTCAAACAGGACATTTAAATAGTCTGAGAAACGGCTATAATCCGCAAAGTTGGCATCGTATTTATTGGTAGCAAGTAAAACGATAAATTTATTGCCAATAAGGTGTCGATTTAGTTGTTTCGTTTCTTCAATAGCTTCTGTGACGGTTAACTCTCCGCGATAGAGGCCATTTAGAAAATGATTTTTTTGTAGCTCTACTAGAAAAGAAGGGGATGTTTCAGTTACAGTTGTTGTGCGTTCTTTCTGGCTATCTAATTTTTTAATCACTTTTTCTAGTGCACTTCTTAGTTCTTCTTCTTTAACAGGCTTTAATAGGTATTCATCCGCACCTAATTGGATGGCTGTTTTAGCGTAGTCAAAATCATCATGGCCACTGATAAAAATGATTTTTAACCAGGGCATGATTTTTTTTGCTTCACGGGCCAAAGTTAGTCCATCCATAAATGGCATGCGAATATCAGTAATTAAGATATCAGGCTTGATATCTAGCATGGTAGCTAGGCCTAATTCACCATCGGCTGCTTCACCAGAAAAGGTAATGGGGTAATCCACCTTAAATGAGAGTAATAGATTTCTAAGATTATCTCGAATCAAATGCTCATCTTCTACAATAAAAACTTTATACATAATGTCAACTTCTTTCTGTAAATTCTTTGTTTACTTTAGGAACAATAACTGTCATGACAGTTCCTTTTTGATAAAGACTATCTACGGTTAAGCTAGCTGAACTACCATAGTAAAGCAAGATTCGTTTGTTTACATTGTATAAACCATAGCCATCTTCAAAGGTTGTGTCAATTCCCTTCGCTAACTCATTTTTGACTTCAAATAAGCGCTCCGGTGTCATCCCAATCCCATTATCCTTTATTAAAAAGTATAGAAAATCCGCATCCTCATAACCAATCAACTCAACAATCCCTTGCCTGCGAACAAATTTAGTTCCGTGATAGACAGCGTTCTCAATTAATGGCTGCAAGATCATTTTTAAGACATCGTATTGTGCGAGTGCTTTAGGAATATTGATATGATAGTCAAGTCCCTCACCATAGCGTATTTGTAAAATGGTTAAATAGTCAGTGACATGCCGGACTTCTTTTTCAACAGAAATCCAGTCTTTTCCTCGACTTAAAGAAATTCTAAAGAAGTCAGATAAGGCGTAAATAGTTTCTTTCACTTTGTCGATCTTCCCTTGCTCGACTAATGTTAATAGGGCGTCAAGAGTGTTGTAAATAAAATGTGGTGTGATTTGAGCCTGTAAGACGCGAACTTCACTTTGGGCCAAATGATATTGTTTTTCAGCATTGTCAGTTATCAGACGATCAAGTTCAGTGGCCATCTGATTTAAACTATTGGTTAAGGTATCTAATTCCTCAACTCCAGTTGCTTCGACGCGATAAGTTAAATTCCCCTTTGATAAATTATTGGCCATTGTAACAAGGGTTTCAATTGGTTCTTGAACGTGAGCTGTTAAGGTTCGTTTTGTCCAGAGTATGAAAAAAAGAATAACAATAAAAATAAGACCTTGCACGACTAAAAGAATGGTAACGGATTGGGCAATATGATCATTTTTTTGGCTGGCTAGTTCAATTTCAAGTTGAACAAATTCTTGTAAGACGTTGTACAATAGATCATTAACGGAATCAATTTGAACCATAATTGTGTCATTATCAGCAACTGGCTGCTCAGTTTGTAAATTATGAATCATGTCGTCTAAATAAGTTTGAATGGTATCGAGGGTTCGGTAAGATACCTCAAGAATTCGAGCTTCACTTTGATCGGTCGTGTTAGCCTCGATTTGTTTAATGTCCTTTCTGACATCATTGAGAATATTTTTAGCCTCAGGACTGTCCGCACTTGTTTGTCCAGATGCTAAATCCCACATCTTAACGAGAATGTCATCTTTCACAATCGATGACACCTCATTGGCAGCATTAATGTTTTCAACAACTTTTTGATATGTGTAAAGTTGCTTAGTGTAGAAAAAAGTGTTGAAAATTAAAGGAAGGAGTGCAACAACTAAAATTAAAATATTTTGTTTTTGAAAAATCTGTTTAATACTTTTAGATGTAAACATCAGTCTGCCTCCTTTAATAATTTCGGGTGGGAATATTATCTAAGCCGTTTTGATCAGAGAAAATAGTTTCTGGCATATAAATTTCATGGGGGATAACCTTGCCGTCTAAGTAACGCTCAATGGCTCGCGCTACGTAATAGCCAGCATGAGGGTTACATTCAACTACGCAATTAACTTGTCCCGTTTTAAGTTTTTTTATGATGTTTTCTTGGCCGTCAATTGTCACAATAATTAAGTCTTTTCCAGGTTGAATCTCTGTTTTTTCAAGAGCTTCTAAGGCGCCTAAGGTCATCTCGTCATTATGACTGTATAAGACGTCAATATCTTGAAGTTGATCTTCTTTGATTAATTGTCTAATCATTTCCTTTCCTTTGTTACGGGTATAATCACCATAAACCGTCTTTTTAATAGTGATTTTGGAATCTCGACTGAGAGTCTCACGAAAGCCATCACTTCGTAAAGTCGTTGGCGAGGTATTTTGTAAGCCACTGAGCTCTAAGACATTAATCGGTCGTTGTTCTTTTGCAAAAAAATTAGTTACATAAAGACCAGCTCGATTTCCCTCGGCTTTAAAACTCGGCCCTATATGAGATAAATAAAGATGACTACTTGTCGAAGTGATATCACGGTCAACCAAAATAATCGGGATGCTAGCTGCTTCCGCTTCTTTTAGAACAGGCTCCCATCCGCTTTCGGTTAAAGGAGAGAAAACAATCAGGTCGACACGATAGGCAATAAATGAGCGAATGTCTTGAATCTGCTGTTCTTGATTCATTAAACCGTTACGATAGAGTACCTGATAGTCATTTTTTTTTAGCTCGTCTAAAATTGAACGAGTATGTGCTTTTCGCCAAGAACTCTCAGTCCCTGACTGCGAAAAACCAATAACGATGTTATTTTGTTGCGGGGCTTCTTTCGAGTTGCAGGAGCTAAAAAGGAGACTAGACAGAATAACTAATAATAGAATTACATGATTTTTTTTCATAAGTAAGCTCACCATCCTTGTAGTAACAGCTTAATTGTAACAAACTTATCAGCTATTAAAAACCGCTTACACGATTAATTAGTGGATTCGAAAAATAATCAAGGTTTTCAAAAGATAATCAAGTTTTTAGTTATGTTAAACTCACCATTCGAAAAAAGACCAAGTAAATTCTAAAGTAATTATATGGAAACGTTTGCTTTTACTTGTTAAGCTAAAGATACAAAAAATAAGAGAGTTTAAGGGGGAAAAGGAATGAAAAAGAACGTTAAACGAAGTCTTGGGTTAATCATGACATTAGTACTAGGGGTGTTTCTAGCGGCCTGTGGATCAGGTAATTCCGGTTCAGGTGGTAAAGGAGATGCTAAAGCTTATATTGGAATTGCGATGCCAACGAAATCTGCTGAACGCTGGATTGGCGATGGTAACAATATGGTGGAGCAGTTAGAAAAATTAGGTTATAAAACAGATTTGCAGTATGGCGAGGATAAAGTTGAAAATCAAGTAGCACAAATTGAAAACATGATTACTAAAGGGGTTGACATTATTGTCATTGCCTCGATTGATGGCTCAGCATTAACGGATGTTTTAGACAAAGCCCATCAAGAAGACATTAAAATTATTGCTTATGACCGTTTATTGATGAATTCACCTTACGTTGATTATTATTCAACCTTTGATAACTTTGGTGTCGGGGTTTTACAAGCATCATATATTGAAGAGCAGCTGAAACTAAAGGATGGTAAAGGTCCATTTAATATTGAATTATTTGGTGGCTCACCTGATGATAATAATGCGTTGATTAATTACAACGGTGTTATGTCGGTATTCCAACCATACATGGATAGTAAACAGCTTGTTGTGCCTTCTGGGCAAACAAATTTTAATCAAATTGCAACCTTACGTTGGGATGGCTCAACCGCTCAAGCACGAATGGACAATCTTTTAAGTGCTAATTACACAGATAAGACGTTAGATGCGGTTTTATCACCTTATGATCCAATTAGTTTAGGGATTATATCATCTTTGAAAGGGATTGGTTATGGGGCTAGTGATAAACCACTACCTGTTATTACCGGACAGGATGCCACTACAGCAGGGGTGAAATCGATCATTGCCGGCGAACAAACACAGACTATTTTTAAAGACACACGAATTTTGGCTAAAAATACAATTGAAATGATTGAAGCGATTGTCGAAGAAAAAGAGGTGCCAGTAAACGATAAAGAAACGTATGACAACGGTGAAAAAGTGGTGCCTACCTACTTAGCAAATCCGATTTCAGTCGATAAAGAAAACTATAAAGCTGAATTAATCGAAACAGACTATTATAAGGAATCTGACTTAGCAAAATAGTGAAGCAGGCTGCGAACGACTTGAGCGTTCCAGCCTGGTTTCTTAATTAAGGGAGTGACGAGATGTCTGATAATATATTGGAAATGAAACACATTGTTAAAGATTTTTCAGGTGTCAAAGCGTTGAATGATGTCAATGTTCAAGTTAAACGCGGTGAAATTCATGCCTTATGTGGCGAGAATGGCGCGGGCAAATCCACATTGATGAATGTTTTGAGTGGCCTTTATCCCTTTGGTAATTATCAAGGTGATATTGTATACAATGATGAAATCTGTCAGTTTAAAGATATTAAGGATAGTGAGGCAAAAGGGATTGTCATTATTCATCAAGAATTAGCGTTGAGCCCATACTTATCAGTTAAAGAAAATATCTTTTTAGGAAATGAACAAGGGAAACACGGTGTCATCGATTGGGATTTAACAGAGAAAAAAACCGAAAATCTTTTGAAAACTGTAGGGTTACATATAGACCCTAATACCTTAGTATCACAAATTGCTGTTGGGCAACAACAGTTAGTCGAAATTGCCAAGGCTTTTTCTAAATCAGTCAAACTCTTGATTTTAGATGAACCGACTGCGGCATTAAATGAAGAAGAAAGTGCCAACTTGTTGAGTTTAATTGAAGAATTCAAGCGTCAAGGTATCACCTCGATTATTATCTCCCATAAACTAAACGAGATCGTCAGAGTAGCAGATCGAATTACAATCATTCGTGATGGTCAAACGATTGAAACTCTTGAGAATGAAGAAGTGTCAGAGGAACGAATTATCCGCGGTATGGTTGGTCGTGAATTGACTAATCGTTATCCTGAGCGTTTTCCAACGATTGGTGAAACGTATTTTTCAGTCAAAGACTGGACCGTTCATCATCCAATAGATAACACTCGAATTATCAATGATAAGATTAATTTTTCAATTAAACGTGGCGAAATTGTAGGCATTGCTGGTCTAATGGGGGCTGGCCGAACAGAGTTTGCTATGAGTTTATTTGGTCACTCTTATGGTAGTAATATTTCAGGAGCTGTCTACAAAGAAGATCAAGAAATATCAGTTAAAAATGTCCCTAAAGCGATTGAAAATGGTCTGGCTTATGTTTCAGAAGACCGAAAAGTACTGGGCTTGAATCTGTTGATGGATATTCGTGAAAATACGACCTTAGCGAGTCTTAAGAAAATTAGTCATAGAGGGGTATTAGACAAGGAAAAAGAAGTCACTGTTTCGGAAGATTATCGCAAGCGAATGCGAACGAAAACCAGTTCTATTTATCAAAATGTAGGCAGTTTAAGCGGTGGTAATCAGCAAAAAGTTGTTCTGTCTAAATGGTTAATGACTGAACCTGATATTTTATTTTTAGATGAACCAACGCGTGGTATTGATGTTGGAGCCAAATATGAAATTTACACAATAATTGAAGAAATGGCAGCAGTAGGCAAGTGTGTCTGTATAATTTCTTCTGAATTACCAGAAATTATTGGCATGTGTGATCGGATTTATACGATGAATGAAGGGCGGATGACAGGTGAGGTCATGCGAGCAGAAGCAACACAAGAAAAATTGATGAGTTTAATGACGGCTGAAAAGGAAGGTGTTTCATAAATGGAACAGGGACAAGAGAAAAAGAAGAGTTTCAATTTCAAGGATAAAGCGGTTGAGCTCTTCAGTAAATATAGCATGATAATTATTTTGGTTTTTTTATTAATTGTCTTTCAAGTCATGACAGATGGGATTTTTTGGCGACCGTTGAACATCACCAATTTAGTCTTACAAAATAGTCATATTTTAGTTTTATCTGCGGGGATGTTATTAGTAGTTCTTTTAGGTCACGTTGATCTATCAGTCGGTTCGGTCATGGCTTTTGTTGGAGCAATCGCGGGTTATCTAATGGTGAACTTCGATTTAAGCCCAATGATTGCCGTTCCAATTTGCCTTGCAATCGGTGCTTTAATTGGCGCATGGCAAGGGTTTTGGGTCGCTTATGTGGGGATACCAGCCTTTATTGTGTCTTTAGCCGGTTTATTAATGTTTCGTGGATTGACTCAAGTTGTCTTAGGCGGGCAATCACTAGCGCCATTCCCAGTTACTTTCCAAAAAATTTCAACAGGCTACTTACCAGATATTATTGGTGGGGATCACTTACACTTTTTAACGATGGTTTTAGGATTAGTGCTAGCTTGTATGATGATTTATGGTCAGTGGCGCACCCGCAGTAAACGGCAAAAAAATCTTTTTGAAGTTGAATCAGTAAATGCATTTATTTTAAAAGCAATGTTTACTGCGTTAGTTATTTTAGTTGTTACTTATATTTTTGCAGCGTATAAAGGCTATCCAATAATCCTAATTATCTTAGGTGTTATTGTGGCTGTCTATGGTTTTCTAACGAATAAAACCGTAGCAGGACGACAAATCTATGCAACGGGTGGTAATCGTAAATCAGCAGAATTGTCAGGAATAAAGACCAAAAAATTAACATTTTTAGTTTTTATCAATATGGGTGCCATGGCTGCGTTAGCAGGCCTGATTTTAGCCGCTCGTTTAAATGCTGCAACACCACAAGCCGGTGTTTCAATGGAACTTGACGCCATGGCAGCTGTTTACTTTGGTGGTGCCTCGACTTCAGGTGGAATTGGTACTATTATGGGAGCGATTGTCGGTGGGTTAGTGATGGGAGTTCTTAATAATGGGATGTCTATACTTGGTATTGGAGTCGATTGGCAGCAAGCTATCAAAGGCTTAATCCTGTTATTAGCAGTTGTATTAGATATCTATAATAAGAAAAAGAAAATTTCTTAAAAAGGGGCAGTCAGAATGTCAACTAAGGAAGATCAAACGGTACTTTTAATTTGTACGGCGGGAATTACAACGGGGTTATTAGTCAAAAATATGCAGAACGCTGCTGATAATCAAGGGTTAAAGCTTCATATTTATTCAGCGCCTGCTATTATTGCCGAGCAAATTATTCAAAATCAACATTTAGATGCATTGTTAATTGGTCCGCAGTCAAAATATGAAGTGGCCCGATTGAAAGATTTTTTAACTGTCAAAGCAGTTCCCTACAAATTAATTTCCAAAGAAGACTATGAAACCTTGAATGGAGAGGCCGTTTTACAAGAAGTATTATTGCTGTTAAATCAATCTAAAGACTAACGTACAGGGCGTTATAACTTCGATAATTGACGTTCGGACATGTTTATTAGGAGAATAAGAAAAATAAACGATCAAATCATAGCAAGAAGTAATACGAGGAGGAAATAGCGTGAGGGATAATAAGCAACGAATTAGAGAAGAGCTAGCAACGGGTATGACAACTCTGGGGATTGAATTTGGTTCAACACGGATTAAAGCTGTTCTAATTGATTCAAATTACACACCGATTGCTTCCGGCAGTTTTGAATGGGAAAACCAATTAATTGATGGTTATTGGACGTATTCGCTTGAAGAAATTTGGCAAGGTTTACAACAATGTTACCAAGGATTAGCAGAAGAGGTTGCCCAGACTTACAATCAATCAATAGAGAAAATCAGGGCAATTGGCTTCAGTGGCATGATGCATGGCTACTTGGCATTTGATAAAAATGACCAGTTATTAGTCCCGTTTAGAACATGGCGCAATTCAACGACTGCCCAAGCGGAAAAAGCTTTAACCAATCTATTCAATTACAACATTCCCCAACGTTGGAGTATTGCTCATCTATATCAGGCGATACTAAATGAAGAGCAGCATGTGAAAGATGTTTGTTATATCACTACCTTGGCTGGTTATGTCCATTGGAAATTGACTGGAAAAAAAGTCTTGGGGATCGGAGACGCTTCTGGAATGTTCCCGATCGATAGTGCAACGAAAAATTATGAGCAAGAGATGCTAACAACATTTGCTCAAACAATCGCTGAGTATAACTATCCGTGGAACTTGGGGGACATTTTACCTGACGTGTTAGTGGCTGGTGAGAATGCTGGTCAGCTGATGACTGAGGGCGCAAAGCTTTTGGATAGTTCTGGCAAGCTTCAAGGAGGGATTCCACTTTGCCCGCCAGAGGGGGATGCTGGCACAGGTATGGTTGCGACTAATGCTGTTGCGGAACGAACGGGTAATGTGTCTGCTGGTACGTCGGTTTTTGCAATGATTGTTCTTGAAGAGAAATTAAAGAACGTTCATCCAGAGATTGATTTAGTTACCACCCCTTCTGGCAGTTTAGTAGGAATGGTTCACGCTAATAATTGTTCATCAGATATTAATGCATGGGTTAACCTTTTTGATGAATTTGCTACTGCTATTGGTCAGCCACTTGATGCAAATCAACTCTATAGCACACTCTTTAGACAAGCGCTTGAAGGAGATGAAGACGGTGGTGGTTTGCTCTCATATGGTTACTATTCCGGAGAAAATATTACAGGTATGGCTGAAGGGCGACCGCTCTTTGTTAGAACGCCTGAAAGTAACTTTAATTTAGCCAACTTTATGCGTACTCACCTTTTTTCGGCTTTTGGTGCGTTGAAGATCGGAATGGATATCTTACTGAAAGAGGAGCAAGTAAGGATTGATCGGATTTTGGGACATGGTGGAATTTTTACAACAAAAGAGGTCGCTCAACGAATACTATCAGGAGTTATCAACGTGCCTGTTTCAGTTATGGAAACAGCTGGTGAAGGTGGAGCTTGGGGAATTGCTTTATTAGCAGCATATCAACTTTTTCAAGATAAATTAAGTTTACAGGATTATTTGGAAAGTAAGGTTTTTGCAGGTGATAAAGGCATGACTGTTTCACCAGAAATAAGTGATAGCCGTGGTTTTGAAACCTTTATTAAGCGTTATCGTAAGGGGTTGTCAATTGAACAAGCTGCCTTGGACAATTTAAGACAGGAGTGAAGTCGGTATGTTAGAACAATTAAAAGAAGAAATCTTGCAAGCTAATTTGGAGCTACCAGAACGTGGATTGATTAAGTACACCTGGGGGAATGTAAGTGGGATTGACCGTGAAAAAGGTTTATTCGTTATCAAACCTAGTGGTGTTGATTATGACAATATGACCGCAAGTGACATGGTAGTTTGTGATTTAGATGGGAAAGTGGTTGAAGGGCTGTTAACTCCCTCATCGGATATGCCAACCCATGCTGTTTTATATAAATACTTTGGTCAAGTCGGTGCTATTGTGCATACCCATTCGACTTGGGCGACAATTTGGGCACAGGCAGGACTAGATGTGCCAGCTATGGGAACGACTCATGCTGATACATTTTATGGAACAGTTCCCTGTGCACGTTTTTTAACTCAAGCTGAGATTGATCAAGGCTACGAAATGGCAACAGGTCATGTGATTGTTGAAACATTTGAACAACGAGGAATTGATCCAACGGCTGTTCCAGGTGTTTTACTTCATGGTCATGGACCATTTACTTGGGGGAAAGATGCTAAAAGTGCGGTGATGAATGCTGTCGTTTTAGATGAGGTTTGCCAGACAAATTTATATGCCCGTCAATTAAATCAGTTTGCTGAAGAGCTACCTCAACGTGTATTAGATAAACATTACTTGCGTAAGCATGGGGAAAATGCCTATTATGGTCAAAAATAAAGAGAATGAAGGAGTCGTTAACAATGTTAACTGTTAATCAAAAAGAATTTTGGTTGGTTGTTGGGTCACAACATCTATATGGAGAAGAAGCATTACTAGAAGTAAAAGCACATGCAAAAGAAGTTGTAGACGGCTTAAACAATAGTGGGAAATTACCTTACCCAATCCGTTTGCAAGAAAAATTGGCTGTTACGGCAGAGGCAATTACCCAAATTATGAAAGAAGCAAATTATCGAGATGAAGTAGCGGGTGTGATTACGTGGATGCATACATTTTCACCAGCTAAAATGTGGATACGCGGCACAAAAATGTTACAAAAACCATTGTTACATTTAGCAACACAGTACAATGAAAGTATCCCGTGGCAAACGATTGATATGGATTTCATGAATTTGAATCAAAGCGCTCATGGTGATCGTGAGTATGGATTTATCAACGCCCGCTTACAAAAAAATAATAAGATTGTGGTTGGTTATTGGCAACGTGAAACCGTTCAAAGACAAATTGCCGAGTGGATGGATGTGGCAGTGGCTTATGAAATGAGTTTTGGCATTAAGGTTGCTCGTTTTGGTGATAATATGCGTAATGTTGCCGTAACGGAAGGTGATAAAGTTGAGGCACAGATTCAGTTTGGATGGGTTGTTGATTACTTTGGTATAGGTGATTTGGTTAATAGTGTAGACCAAGTAACTGAAGAGGAAGTGGAGTCTGTTTTTGCTGAATATAAAGCGTTGTATGACTTCGATTATGGTGATTATGTGGCCGAAAACTGGAATCAGCATGTTAAAACACAAGCGAAAATAGAAATTGGCTTACGTCGGTTTCTAGAAGCTGGCAATTACACAGCCTTCACTAGTAATTTTGAAGACCTTTATGGCATGGAACAATTACCTGGTTTAGCAGTTCAACGTTTAATGGCCGAAGGTTATGGTTTTGCTGGTGAAGGTGATTGGAAAACAGCAGCAATTGATCGCTTGTTGAAAATCATGGCACATAATCAAAATACTGGTTTTATGGAAGATTATACATATGAACTGACACAAGGGAAGGAAGCTATTTTACAATCTCATATGATGGAGGTTGATCCAACTTTAGCAGTTAATAAACCTAAAATTGTTGTGTCCCCATTAAGTATGGGGAACCGTGAAGATCCAGCACGGTTAGTTTTTGATGGCAAGGCTGGTGAAGGCGTAGTTGTCTCAATGGCTGATTTTGGCACTCATTACAAATTATTGATTAATGAGGTATCTTTATTTGAGCCAACAGAACCGGCACCACATTTGCCAGTTGCCCGTGTTCTTTGGGAAGTGAAACCAGATTTTGAAACGGGTGTTCGTGCTTGGATTGAAAATGGTGGTGGACATCATACTGTTGTATCGTTAAATCTAACAACGGAGCAATTGGTCGCTTGGGCTAAAATGGTTGATTTAGAATATGTTGTAATTAAATAAAGGAAATAAAAGACCTCTCATTTAGCTTGAAAAAACTAAATGAGAGATCTTTTTTCTCCCACCAATATAACGAATGACAAATGCTTTGCTTTAAAAGTAGCTTCACAATTAACTGTAACTGATCTTTCGACACGATGCTCTTTATTAAACAAAGCTACTACTTTTCAATCGGTAATGGGGAGAGTATTTCACTATATCGCTGAATGGATTATATTAAAATTTCAATGTCAAAAAATGGCGGTTGATATATAATAGTCATAGAGAATACTCTTTTTTAGTTGATTTCATCCCTTGTGTCACGAGGCATTGAAATTATAAAATGGATACAACCTACTTAAATGTGAGGGGTGTAATTGATGGAACATTTTAAAAACAATAAAAGCATAATCGATTATTTAAAATCATTAGGGCCCTTTACCGAAGATTTTCAAGGGTTAACCATGTTTAAAGACGAGTATGTTATTATCACATATGAAAAATCAGACTATCTTTTTTTATTACAACATGGACTAGCAGTAGTTGATATTTTAGAAGAGAGTACTCCTTATATTTCGGCTTTCATTTTTGAAAATGATTTTTTTGGCTTAGATACTTTCTCTAGCTATCAGACTAAAAATCATGCCATTAAAATAATTAGCCCCAACGCCAAAATAATAAAAATAAAAAAAGACTTCTTACTGTCTGCTCTTAACGAAAAACCGGAACTTTATGCATTGTTGTTAACCAATTTTGCAGATGTCTTTCAACGACACTATCATTTTTTTGATTTTTTACATTTAACACCAGTTGAACGAATTAGAAGAACTTTGTTGTATCTAAGTGATTTTATTGGCGAACCAACCGAGTCTGAGCAACTTAAACTCCCTAAAGAGATTACTCAACAGATACTAGCCCGTTTTTGTCGTACCTCTCAATCACGAGTCTCACTTTGCTTAAAAGAACTTCATGAAACAGGCTTTTTACAGACAAAGAAAGCACCTTTTATTATCATTTAATATCTAAATTTGTGGAGAAAAAAGTAGAGAGTTGAGCTACTTTTTTCTCACTCCCCACTAATTTCACAGCATTGATATAGACTATTTCTCGCTACATTTAACTAAGAGCAATGTCTATATATATCCTGTTATATAATCGAGAGTGCCCGTTTTACTTCCAGCTAACCCAAACTGAAAGTCCCGCAAGCACTCTCAATTATTTCGATCTTTAGAGAGGATATATATTTCCGACTTTATATATTTATTCTTTTATGAAAGCTAGTATGTTACTTGTAAACTGATCGACATTATCTAAATTCCTCGATGCTGCTGTAAAAGCTTCAACATCTTCAGGTTGATGAGCCCACTCACCTGATTCCGCCGTCAAAAATATTCCTACTCGATCATCCTTTTTATATTCAGTAATAACTGGCAAAACATTTTCAGGTGGTTCACTCGATTGAACGGTTGTAAAGATCACTACTTTATCCCATTTATCTAATTCTTTGCTAATCTTCTCAATTGGTTGAATCTCTAGATAAATATCACTTTTTTCAATATCAGCAACAACGTTTTTCATTACTTCATTTTTAAAGGCGCGATCTTGGGTAAAAACGACCACTTTAGGGCCCTTTTCATTAGCTAAGTCTTCATTTATCACCGATGCCTCGACCGTCCCTTGAATGCGAGACAGACGGTAATAAGCAAGACCACCACCTGCCACTAACATTATACTTAACGACACTATTATACTTATTCGAACACTTTTTTTCTTAAACATTTCTTTCCTCCTACATTAAATAATTTGTCAAACTTCATTTCTTTTATCTGATAATTGTCAGCCTTCTACAAAATAAACCCACCGTCTTAATAAAAAATAGGGAATCAACGAGATTCAATAACACGCTTCTTTCTAGTATCATTTTTCCGTAAATATAGCCAGATAATCCCTGCAGACACACTCAAATTAAATAAGAAAGTAGAGAGAGACACGTGACTGTCATTAAGAAAAGACCATTGATCGATTGCAGAAAAATAATATCGACTAAGCCCATTTCCTATAAAAATAAGAAACAGAGCTGCCCCATATCCTCCAATCATTAAGCTGTGATTCGAACTAACCTCTTTAATGACCCATTTCAATAAAATAAAATAGGCGATGAATGCCGTACAGTAGCACGCTAACAGTGGAAAAAAGAGGATAACTTGGACTAGGTTGAGTGAAACATGACCATAAGCAACAATGAACAAGCCTTCAATTAGCACTAAAATCGCAACTTCACTATAACTAACCAAAAATCGCGCCAACAGCTTATGATATTCCTTCGCTTCAAAAAAAGAAGCCGGTGTTCGTGTTTCATCGGACATATCCATTCGGTTTACTGACCATAAAATAATCATGGAACAAATACTCATAGCAAATAGTGGTAAAGGTGAGCCGCCTGCGGTAAACTCACCAAAACTGTGAGAATTTTGACGAAAAAAAGCTCCATTTCCATTGTAAAAATAGCGAATAGCCAAGCCGACAAAATTTAATAAGACAATAGCCGTTACAGCCCTAAAGAAAAATTCTTTCGTTTGATTGAAATAAAATTTACTTAATGTCATTGAGTGACCTCCCTATACAATTGTTTGAGTGACTGATTAGTTTCTTCTCTTTTTAGCTCTAAATTGTAAGAAACAAGTTGTTGTTGATCCGTAAAAATTAAGACATCTGTCATTAGTCTATCCATATCTTCTAGCATATTGGTTGTAAAAACGATCATATTATCTTCTGCTAAAGTCATCTGAATCAGTTGCTTAATATCAGTTCTTGATGAATAATCTAAATGAGAAAATGGTTCATCAAATAGATAGAGGCTAACTTTTCGCCCCAGAGTTAACACAATTTCAAATTTTTGTCGTGTGCCTGTAGACATTTTGTCAATTCTTTCTGTTAAAGGTATTTTAATAGTTGCTAATAATTCTTTTGTTTTATCGCTATCAAAATCTGCAAAAAGCCATTGAAATTCAGCTATAACTCGTTCAACTGTTTTTCGTTTATAATAATAGTTCGACAAACTGACAAATGAAATTTCCTTTTTTCTTAACAAGTGATTATCCCAGAAAATATCGCCTCTTTGGATAGGTTCAATTTGGGCTAAACTACGAAGTAACGTCGTTTTTCCAATGCCATTTCTTCCTAAAACACCGATTATACTGCCTTTTTCGAAAATAAAATTGCTGTCAAGCAAAATAGATTTAGTTGGTCCATAACTTTTAGTCAAGGACTGGACTGATAATGTCACGCTTATTCCACCTCTTTCTTTTTCGTTTATTACCTTACCATTGTGTTGCACTTATTCGATCCAGAATCGTTTTCTTTTCCAGATTTAGTTCCTTCATGTCATGACAAAATGCTTCCAAACTATCGACAAGCCGTTTTTCTCTTAATTTGTCAATAATGACTTGCTCAACCGTTACTTGTTTACCAATTCCACGGATAGTCAACAAAATCTGCCTTTGCTCCAAAACGGCATAAGCTTTTTGGACAGTTCCAGGATTAACTTGTAACTCTTTAGATAGCTCCCGTACAGAGGGGATTTTTTTTCCTGCTGACCAATGATTGGTTAAAATCTGTTTTTCTATATGAGTGATAATTTGCAAATAGATCGGGATGTTCTCATTAAATTCCATGCTTCCTCCTTTCTCACTTCACTAGCAATGAGCCAGTTGTCTCCTGTGGGTCTACAGTTACAGTTGCAACTAGTTCACTGATATTACCAGTAAATAAGCAGCTACCTGTGGCTAAATTAATATAATCAATTGGTCGAATTAACTCAGCTGGTCTCGGTAAAACGACTGCCTGACTGTTTTCTAAAATTTCAGCCACAAATTGAGAACAGAAATAATGTCTTTTTCGTTCATAGAGAATAGAATACTTACAACAGATTAATCCAATGATGTTATAGTGATAGTCATTTTTTTCTTTGAGCATCTGTTCCACTGCGTCTTTCGCTTGCTTAAAGGCTGATTCCGATACTTTTAGCTGATATAGCGCACAAGGAATATCTTTACGGTAGTCAGATAAATAGTTAGTAACACTTTCTAAAGTTAATCCTGCTGGTAACATAAAATACGGATTTTTCCGACCAAAACTATAACAGTGTGATAAGTCTTCATCAAAAGCAATCGCAACATGAGTGTAATCATCTGACGTCACTTGTTGGATTAACTTTGAAAGATAGGTGTTAGAACGGGTTAATAGTATATAAATAGTTTTCATGCTAACCTCCTCATTTTCTTAGATTATCAATTCCTACTGTATCGCTTAACCGATACTGAGGTGATGTCTTTAGTATAGATAATAAAAAAGTAACAGGTTATACCGCCGATATAATTAGGCTATTAAATTTGTGAGCTGAATGAAGAAAAGCTATTCTCAGCTATTTTAATGTCGTACTCTGTCAAATTAAGTGCAACATAAAAAAATAAAATCAAAAAAATTCGTGTAAATAGCGATATCTCATATGTTATAATTACCCAAGAGGTGATGATTATGAAAAATAATAAAAATGAGACAAACGGTGTTATGTGGTTGATGTAGCTCTCAATTAGTCTATAAATTATTTAATCAACTAATATAACAGTTAGGAGATTCAAATAATATGAAATTTCACTTAAAAAAAATGATAACAAAAGCTGAAATAGCTGATTTTTGGAGAAAAAAAAGAGAGTATGAAAAAAATGATATCTTCCCATATTTAGATGAAACAGGTGAAGAACTAAAAGAGATAGTTTCATGGTATCAGTCAACAGACTATTACAATATAATCATGGATTTACATACTAACTCTCAAAAAAACGCTAGAACATTACAATTTTCATATATATATAATGTTACAGGTGAATATATCGGATTTATAATGTATAAGATATATAACTTAGAAGATGGAAAATGTTTTATTTTAGACTTCTGCGTAGAAAAAAAAGTTCGTAATAGAAATATTGGCACAGAGGTATTCCAATTTTTTGAGCAGTATGTTAAAAAAAATGAAGAGGCGATTTACTGTGCACTAAATGTCTCAAACAACCGGAATAAACGATTTTGGAATAAACAAGGATTTGATTATCAAATTCTTAATGATCACGGTGATGATGTTTATGTAAAAAAGTAAGAATATTTAATTAACATCCAGCAGTGATGAGAAATAATAATAGCTATAATTATTTACTTGAAGAGAAATACTATTTTGATAGTATTTCTCTTTTTTTTAAGAGTCAAATTAATTCCAAGTCACTATTATGAAATACTTCGTAGGGTGTTTTCCACCCTAAACTTTTTCTTGGTCTGAAGTTTAGTTTATTGGCTACAGACTGAATAAACTCATTAGAAATAGGATCCATATCAGTTCGTTTTGGAAGGTATTCACGTACCAATCCATTGGTATTTTCATTTGTGCCCCTTTGCCAAGGAGAGGAAGGATCAGCGAAGAAACACTCAACACTATTTTCTTGTTCGATTCGATTATAATAAGCAAACTCAAGCCCTCTATCTGGCGTAATGGTTTTTTTAGTTTGGTGAGGAATCGTTGAAAATAACTTCTGAATTGTTCCCGTAACTGACTCAGCTGTTTTAGCTCCTGATTTACCAATCAGTAAGAACCTTGATTTACGATCGACAAGAGTCACAACACATGATTTGCCCTTTTTTCCTAGAACGGTGTCAGCTTCCCAATGACCTAAATCACGTCTTTTCTCGATGTTAACAGGGCGATCATGGATAGATTTGGCTGTTGAAAAGAACCCATGTCCATCTTCGTACTTCTTCTGACTCTCTAGTTTTAGTCGATTTGAAATTTGTTCAGGCGACCATTGGTAGCTGATAAAAAGGGTTTCTACAATTAGTTTTAAACTAGAATCATCCAGTAGCCTACGTCTACCGCAACACCGCTTATTTCCCTCGTATCTTCTCTGAGCGTGAGACGGAGAGTACTCAAAGTTTTCCTCTGAATGCCTACGCAATTCTCGGCTAATTGTAGCTGGATTTCTCTTTAGCAACTTTGCGATTCGCCGAATCGAATATGACATTCTTGAGTAAAGAAATATTAATTATCGTTCAGTTATAGTAAGATTTTTGTATGACGTCATCGTAAAAATCCTCCTAATGATTGTTCTCGCAAACACCATTATAAAGAAATTTTATGATGATTTCTTTGTGTTGCACTTAAACTGTAACACTACCGTAAAAAAAGAAACATATGTCCCTTTCCTGAGGAATGACATTGAGTAACAATCATTCAAAAAGAAGAATCATCTGTTTCTTAATTATAAATTTTTTCTCAAACGAGCCTCAACCACTAGTTGATCGGGTCAATCCCTAAATAGTGAACCACAAATTCCTAATTCCAGTATAATTGTTCAGATCAAAAGAGCTGCAATTAATGTTAGAATAACTTGATTGACGGCACCTAGCTTTTCTTGGGAGTAGAGCTTCTTGATGGTTAAATTTTGCTTCAAATAAGTGAAAAAAGTTAAATAGTCGCTGACTATATACGTCCCGTAAAATAAGTCGGAAATATATATCCTCTCTAAAGATTGGAATAATTGAGAGTGCTTGCGGGACTTTCAGCTTGGGTTAGCTGGAAGTAAAACGGGCTCTCGATTATATAACAGGATATATATCGAGAAGAGCTAGCATAAAAATAATGGAAGAATAAGTATACTGAACTAGTCGTATAATAGTTACCATCAGTTTTCAAGAAAACTGACAGAGGGAATAGTGAGTTTGAGTTGGTATAGGAATTATGAACCGACTTCATATTTATGTAGGTTGAGTTTTTTTGATTTTTTAGCCATCCATTATCATGTTATATAATCGGAAGTCATTAGTTAACAATTAACAACGGACACTCGATTATTGTTTTTGTATAAAGAGGTACGCCTAACCTAAAAAAGATATGAGACAATATGAAGTGTGGGTGGGAATCAGGTACGAGGCAATGTGTCAGTACTACTCCTTTTATTCTATAAAAAATCCCCCTCCTCACAACTTTTCGCGAGGAGAGGGAAGTTATATAAATGATGTTATTTAAAAAAAAAGGTATTGACAGCGTTTTCGTTTAATTGTACACTGTGGGCGTTAGGAACGACCCAGACAATTACATACAAACCATTGGCTACTATCTCCGGGGCGCCAACCCCAGAGGCAGTATGAAGCCTTGACCAATCAGCACTCACTGACTAATCAAGCACCAATAGGCTAACGCCGAAGCGCTAACACCTCTCATTATACGTAACCTTGACTTGTTTTTCTAGTCTTTTTTAAGTGACGAATAAAAGAGAGGCAGATGGAGACTCATCAAGCGGCTTATTTACGGCTGGATTCTATCCATTTTTAGCGACTATTGAAGCGATATTAGACATGACGTCTGATGTCGCTTTTTTTCGTG
>NZ_JCAQHY010000019.1:0-606 GCF_059621045.1 Vagococcus sp. WN80Y | reverse complement strand
CTCGATCCCGGCAATTTATTCGGTGAAGAAGGCCAACAGTTCCAACGGATCAGCTTGGCTTGTACCACTGCGGTCTTAACCGCTGCCCTTGAACGCTTAGCCAAAAAAGTAAAGGAGCTCTCCCATGATTAATACTAACGATTTAACCAAAAAAATAGCCGAACTCGATCCTTATATGCGTGAAACCCGCGGCTATTTACACCAGCACCCAGAAGTCTCATCCAATGAATGGCAGACTCGCGCCTTTTTAAAAGCCGAAGTCACCAAATTAGGCCTACCGATCACTGACGTTCCAGAAACTGGCTTCTATGCCATTTTGGACACGAAGCGCGAAGGAAAAACAGTGGCCTTACGAACCGACATTGATGCCCTGCCAATTCTAGAACAGCCCACTAATTTAAAAGGGCCACGGAAGTGGCTCTCGGAAGTTGAGGGAGTCTCTCATATGTGTGGTCATGATGGCCATATGGCTGTCTTACTTGCTGCCATGCGTTTATTGGTTGAGATCAAAGACGAGCTATCAGGACGGATTGTGTTCTTGTTTGAAGAAGGCGAAGAAATCGGCTCAGGGATTGATGCCATGATTGAAAGTCTTCAACCCTTAGG